>DHON01000064.1 GCA_002409965.1 Firmicutes bacterium UBA5389 | reverse complement strand
ACCGCCTGAGTCATTTTGCCCAGGGTTCGCGTCAAGGCTGGGCAAAATGACTCAGGTTCGTGCTGCGCGCCGCCGGCGGTTACCATTCTGCTTGGTGCCGACCACCGGCCACGACCTCCGGTTGGGTGGTGCCTGCAGGGATGGGGGCACTTCAAGTGGAATGAGACGTGAGATGGAGACGGTGGAATGGGAGGGGGGGCATGGGGCGTGGTTCCTCGGCATCTGATTGATCCGTGGTACAGGGCGATATTCGTGCGGCGGTCGGTGAGGGCTTACGATGGAAGGCCGGTAGGCCGGGAAGCTATCGGCGAGATCAGGGAACTTCTCGACGGATTCTCGCCGCTGTGCGAGGGTGCGCGCGCGGTGCTGCTTGAAGAGGGAGCGCAGGAGATCCTGTCGGGGACTGTGGGTTCAATCGGCAAGATACAAGGGGCCGGCGCGGTGGTAGTGTTCATCGCCGACAAGTCCCATCCCCAGTGGCAGGCGGCGGCGGGGTATCTGGGGGAGGGG
Source organism: Firmicutes bacterium UBA5389 (assembly GCA_002409965.1). Taxonomy (GTDB): domain Bacteria; phylum Bacillota; class DTU025; order DTU025; family DTU025; genus UBA5389. Next base: position 34,549 of record DHON01000064.1, on the reverse strand, counting down.
ATCATTCTCCATGCGACATCGCTGGGCCTTGGAACCTGCTGGGTAGCGGGCACATACAAGAGAAGCGAGGCACGCAGGCGAATCGCCCTCTCGGTCTCGGAAAGTATCGTCGCTGTGACTCCTCTGGGCCGCCCGGCAGCAGCCGAAAGCGCAGGCGCCCAGGTGATTCGGGCTGTCGCTGGGTCGCACAAGAGGAAACCTCTAGAGACGCTGACGCGGGGAGTAGCTGCGGACCAGTGGCGACTCGGTTGCCGAGAGGCGCTGGAAGCGGCGCGACTCGCGCCGTCCGCGGCGAACAGACAGCCTTGGCAGTTCGGTGTCATGCCAGACCGCGTGGTTGTGAGAGCCAGCGGGCCAGACCTGATGCCCGTAGTTCCGAACAGGCTGGACTGCGGCATCGTCATGCTCCACTTGGAAGTGGGCGCGCGGGCTCATGGTCTGGAGGGCAGTTGGACGTTTCTGCAGAGACCGCTCGTGGCTGAATACGTGTTTGAGCCGGCAGGCGATCCTGACCATCAAGCGCGCACGTGAAGGATTCGCAGGCGGTCTGGGACGCGTGGTCAGGGTTGGCCTGAGACGGGCAGGGCGCAACGGCCCGTCTTCAGTGACTCCGTCCATGACTGGCCACAACGGATGTATACGGCTGTACACTGGCAAGTTGGTCTGCACAGCGGGTTTAGCTGGCCTTTAGTATTCGCCGGAAACCCGACAGATAGTCGCTCCCGGATCGCCTGTTCTCTGGGGAAGGGCTTTGATGGGATCCTGTGGGGTTCACCGACCGGGCTCGACAAGAAGTACTTGAGCGCGAAAGCTGAATATAGTGGACTTAAGCAGTACAACTTAGTGTGATGAAATTAAGCCGGTGGTTGTGGTGGTTCCTCGTCGTTGCGGTTGTCCAGATCCTGATAGGAAGCGCCGAGCTTCCTATCTCTCGCTTGCAGGGCAGATTGCGTTCGTGCGCCCGTTCACGTTTCGCCTGGCTGCAGCTGGCGCCCATGCTGCTCACGCTGGGCCTCGCAGCACTGACATCTCGGTTTGCGACCTTCATTCCAGGCGCGCTGAGCACGGCTGTCTGGCGAGCGACCAGTGCAGTCTTCAGCAATGCCGCCCACGTGACCCCACTCAAGCTGGCGCAGGAGCGGTTTCTTGAGACGATGACCACTCTGAACAAGGAGTTCGAGGAGTCCATCCAGGCTCGCTTTGTCGTAACCCACGGCGACGAGGCTCAAGGTATGCTCAAGCCTGGATGCGCGCATGAGGTGTTCGCGGTGATGGAGCGTGCGGTGGAAGGCGTCCTCCCTGTGGAGCTGCGCTTCGGCATCGGCATCGCGCCTGGGGGCGCCGCGCCGCGGTCTGAATAAGGTAGTATTGCGAAACCGCGACTGGGGGAGAAGGAATTGTTCCGTACCTGTGGAAGTAGCCACAACGAGGTGTAGTAAGGATGTCGCTGTACTGTTTGCCGCTGATAAGGGGTCGTCTTCCCGGGCTTCGACCGTCTGAGCAGAAGGTCGCCCGGTTCATCATGGGCAATCCGGAGGATGTAGTCAACATGTCCTCAGTCGAGCTAGGCTCGGCCGCGGGCGTCAGTGAGTCAACGGTCATCAAGTGTAGCCAAAGGCTGGGGTTCGAGGGATTTGTCCAGCTCAAACTGGCTTTGGCCCGCGACCTTGCGGTAGCTCCGACTACTGCCTTCGGCGAGGTGGAGCAGGGAGACGCTCCTGATATCGTCATACAGAAGATCTTCAACGCCAATTCCGCGGCCCTGTCCGACACGTCCAAGGTGCTCGACCCCGAGCAGCTGGGCGAGGCCGCGGCCCTGGTTTCGCAGGCCAGATCGGTGTCGCTTTTCGGCATGGGGGCATCCGGCATTGTGGCTCTGGACGCCAAGCAGAAGCTCATCAGAATCGGTGTTCTGGCTGAATGCGAGCTCGATCCACATCTGCAGCTTACCAGGGTTTCCCTTCTGGGCCCAACGGACGTAGTCGTGGGGATATCCTACTCGGGCGAGACCATCGACACTCTGGAGGTGCTGCGCCTGGCCAAGGAGGTGGGCGCGCGGACCATATGCATCACCAACCATCCCGGCTCCAGCGCTGCCCAGCGCTCCGATGTGGTTTTGGTCGCATCCGCGGCTGAGAGCAGCCTGCGCGGCGGCGCTCTGGCTTCCCGCATAGCCCAGCTATCAGTGGTTGATTGCCTCTTCGTGCTGGTGGCCATTAGTCGCTATGAGGACGCCATGACGTGCTTGGTCAAGACGAAACGGGCGGTCGCAGCCAGGAAGGGAGGGTCGTAGCCATGTACTCGCCTGCGAATGCGGGTACCCGTCTTGCAGGGCAGCTACTGGAATCGATGACTCTTGAGGACAAAGTCGGTCAAATGGTAATGGTGGGCTTTGAAGACCGGTCGCTCACGTCCGATCTCGAGAACCACCTTAACTCGCTTCACATAGGCAGCGTCATCTTTTTTGCGCGCAACTACGCAGGACCCGAGCAGATGTGGACGTTCACCCGCGATCTGCAACGCATGGCGGCTTGCCGTCCTGCGCCGGCAGGATTCTTCACAGCCATAGACCAAGAGGGGGGCGTGGTTGCCCGACTGCTCAGCGGTGTCACCGTCTTCCCAGGCAACATGGCGCTCGGCGCAACCGGCTGCTCCGCCTATGTGCGCCGCGCCGCTGCGGTCACCGCCCAAGAGATGCTTGAGCTCGGCCTGAACATGAATCTCGCGCCTGTGCTCGATGTGAACAGCGATCCGGGCAACCCCGCCATCGGGGTGAGGTCCTACGGGGAGGATCCCCAACTAGCGGCGACCATGGGCGCCGAAGCTATCTCGGCAAGTCAGTCGGCGGGCGTGGTAGCGACTGCCAAGCACTTCCCGGGCAAAGGCGATGTGACCGTGGATTCCCACATCGATTTGCCTTCCGTCCCTCACAGCCGCGACAGGCTGAATTCGGTGGAACTTGTTCCGTTCAAGGCCGCCATAGCGGCTGGTGTGGGCGCGATAATGACCGCCCACGTCACGTTCCCGGCCGTCGAGCCCGAACCGCTTCTCCCCGCGACGATGTCGCAGAACGTGCTCTGCGGACTGCTCCGGCAGGAACTAGGCTTCAGAGGCATCATCATCACGGACGATCTCTTCATGGGCGCCATATCCAAGCGGTACGGCCTGGGCGAGGCAGCAATCAGGGCGATAGTCGCCGGCGCCGACATTGTTCTGATGTGTCACGATCCTGGTGAACAGGCAATTGCCGTCAAGGCGATCTGGGAAGCAGCGCGGTCCGGGCGGATTCCCAAGGAGAGGATCGACTCCTCAGCCCAACGCGTGCTGGGCGTGAAGGCGCTGTTTGGGATCCTGACCCCGCCCGTGCCCGCCGCCGCCGCAACCGCCGGCCCGCGAAGCGTGGGTTCGCAGGCCAACCGGACGCTGGCTCTCAGAATCGCCCGCGAATCGGTTACGGTTCTTCAAGACAGGGACGGGATCATCCCGTTTTCGCTCAGCGGCGGGGCGCGCGAGGTCGGTCTGGACGGCGTGGACAACTGCAAGCCTGTGGACGTGCTGGTAATCAGTCCTGATATCAAGAACCTCACCATGGTGGAGGACACCGGCCCCCATGGATCGCCGCTGGCAAAGGCGGTGCGCACGTTCGTGCCGGGGGCGTCCGATATGACCGTGTCGCAGTCGCCGAGCAAGGAGGAAATCGCGGCCGCGGCGACCATAGCCGCCGGACGCGGCCTGGTGATCGTGGGCACCTACAACGGGCATCTCTATCCCGCCCAAGCCGCTCTGGTCAAGCGTGTGGCGCAGGCCGGGTCGCCTGTGGTCGTAGTGGGAATGCGCAATCCATACGATGTAGCGGACTTTCCCGAGGTTGGGACCTACATTGCCACATACAGTTTCAGGGATTGCAGCATGCAAGCGGCGGCCGAGGTCATATTCGGGTCCACCGTTCCGACGGGACGACTGCCCGTCACCATCCCGGGCCCCAAGTGGCGCTCGTTCGCTTGATGTGCAACCTCGATACGGATCTCGGCAAGGCGTTGCTGCGCAAAGGACGTGAGCGGTAGTGAGCATTACCGAAAGCCGAAACCCGAGAGCCCACAACCTCGACTCTCTGCCCGTCCGGGAGATACTCCAGCTGATGAATGAGGAAGACAGGACTGTGGCCGATGCCGTGGGAGCGGTGCTCGACCCCATAGCCGATGCCGTCCAGCTGGCGGTGAGCTCGCTCGCGGCGGGCGGACGGTTGTTCTACGCCGGCGCCGGAACCAGTGGTCGCATTGCGCTACTGGACGCGGCTGAATGTCCGCCCACTTTTGGCACCCCCCCTGAGCTGGTGCAGGTGCTGATCGCCGGCGGCGAATCGGCCCTGTCGAAGGCGCAGGAGGGCACGGAAGACGATTTTGAGCTGGGCATGGAAGACGCCAATACCCGGGGGGTATCGGGCATCGACGCTGTTGTGGGCATATCCGCCAGCGGAAACGCACGATACGTGCTGGGAGTCCTGACACATTCCAGGCGCGAGGGCGCCGCTACTATCGGCCTGACCTGCAACCCATCGTCCGCAATAGACGCGCTGGTGGATGTGGCTATTGCACCTGTCGTGGGGCCTGAGGTGGTCATGGGATCGAGCAGGCTCAAGGCGGGCACTGCTCAGAAGATGGTTCTGAACATGATTAGCACAGCGGCCATGGTCAAGCTGGGCCGGGTGTATCAGGATCTCATGATTGAGCTTCGTCCGGCCAACCTCAAGCTGGCGCGCCGCGTCAGGCGCATTGTATCGATAGCCGCCGATGTAGACGAAGACATCGCGGAGCGCTGCATTGAGCAGGCGCAGGGTAATCTGAAGGCGGCGGTGCTGATGGCGAAGAACGGCGGGGAATTGGATGACGCAGAGGAGCTGCTGGACCGGGCGGGGAACAACCTTCGCGCCGCTCTCGAACTGATCGATGCTCAGACTGGCGGTGGCCGATCCAATGACTACGCGGGTTAGCCTCGTCAGGCCGATCGCAGTCGTTGGTCTCATGTCGGCCACGTCCGCCGCATCGGCGATGCAAGGAGGGACAGGAGATGGGCCCAAACCACGTCCTGGCGGGAATTGATGTGTTGACGCATGGGGGCGGCGTTGACGCCTGTAATGCCGCCGGCAGGCGACTGGGCCTCATCACGAACCCCACCGGCGTCACGAAATCCCTTGACGCGACTCTGGACGTCCTTCACCGCGATGGGCGCTTCCGTCTTGTGGCGGCCTTCGGGCCTGAGCACGGTATCAGGGGAGAAGCTCAGGACGGTATGCACGTGGGCGCCTTCCGCGACGAGTCTACGGGGCTTCTGGTTTACAGCCTCTACGGAGCGACCCGGCGGCCCAGCGCCGAAGCGCTGGCCGGCGTAGACGCACTGGTGTTCGACATTCAGGAGGTGGGTGTGCGCTTCTACACGTACATTTCGACGATGCTTCTTTCGATGCGCGCCTGCGCCGAGACTGGCAAGGAGTTCATCGTCCTCGACCGGCCCAACCCGATATCCGGCACCGTGGTTGAAGGCGGCATTCTGGATGAGCGCTTCGCGTCTTTCGTCGGGGCGTGTCCAGTGCCCGTCAGGCACGGGCTCACAGTGGGGGAACTTGCGGTATGGGCCAATGAGATGCTGGGGATCGGTTGTGAGCTCACGGTGTGCAAGATGCAAGGCTGGACGCGTTCCATGTGGGCCGACCAGACCGGTCTGCCGTGGGTGATGCCTTCGCCCAACTTACCGTCGCTGGATACGGCGACTGTGTATCCCGGAACCTGCTTCGTGGAAGGCACGAACGTGTCGGAAGGTCGCGGCACCACCCGCCCGTTTGAGCTGATCGGCGCGCCATGGATCGACGGCCGAGTATTGATCGACTGTCTGAACGGCCTGGGGCTCGCCGGCTGCAGGTTCCGATCGGTCTTCTTCGTCCCCAGCTCTTCAAAGTATGCAGGCGAGACGTGCGCAGGCGTGCAGGTCCACGTGCTGGACAGGGCTGTCTTCAAGCCGGTTCGGACTGGAGTGCACGTCCTTGCAGCCATACGAGAACTCTACCCCGACCATTTCCAGTGGATCGGCAGCACCGAGCAGGCATCCGCGGGCCGTCTCCACATGGACCTTCTGGCCGGAACGGACGAACTCCGCCGAACGCTGGACTTGGGCGGCGACATCGACGGCCTGCTTTCAAAGTGGGATGCCGATGCTGCCCGCTTCGGCACAGAGCGCGAGCGGTTTCTCCTCTACTAGATATCAGCCCTCGCAACGCAGTAACCGCAGGGCAGCTGTCATCTTGCGGTTGGCCTCTGCTACTGCTAGGTTCACGATGATCACCTGCCTTCCTTCAGAATCTGCTCACAGACATGCAGATGCTGTCGCGACTACTATTCGCGCGCCCTGATTCGCTGGCGCAACTGGCCATCTCAGGCTGGATTCCTGCCCTGGGGTGCGCCCCCCGGTGCGCTTGCGGCCTCCGCCACGGGTGGGTTCTAGATCACAGTGACCCGCAAGGAGTTGGAGAGTAAAGAGCTGAGGGACGCCGCGCGGGCGTCCCTCAACTAGATGTGGTCTCTGCAGGAACCTACGCGTTGCGAAACACGTGCTGCAGACGTATGAGGCCTATGGTCGTACCATGCAGCAATATGGCGAGAGCGACATAGCTGCGATGGCGCATGTGGCCGGTCTGCTACTCGGCCGAGAGGCCGAACTCAGGCTCTTCGTCTTCCTCTTCTGCGTCATCTTCCAGGTCGAGTTCAAAGTCCGACGATTCCTCTAGGTCGTCTGACTCGTCCGTTTCCTCTTCGACCTCGTCCGTAATGGTCTCTTCGATCTGGTCCACTTCGGGAGTCGGTTCGATCTCTTCCTTCTTCTTGCCGCAACCAACCAGCGACAGCGAGAGCAGTAGCACCAGGAACAGCGTCAGGAGCTTCTTCATGTTAACCCTCCATCCTGTTAGATAGAATCTTGTACTTGGATTAGGAGTCGCCCCCTGCACCATAACCCATAATATCACGGTATTTCTATTTGTGAAGACCCGAACGGGGCGCTCGCAGGCCCCCGTCAGAGTCGTGTTGACTCTGGCGCCCGCCTGTCCCCGCCGCCCATCCGCGTTGCCCAGCGGCTCAGCGGCCGCGAGAGCCTCCGGCGCGTTCGAGTCACTCTGCGCGCTCCCTGACAGGTCTGCGCCCTAACGGCTGTCGCGTAGCGCCATGAGCACCCCAAAACGTGTCTACGCATCGTCGCATATGTCACCTTGTGAACTGCACGTGCTCGCTTTCTGCGCACTTTCTGCAAACTTCCGTCAGAAAACGGCCACATCTCCGTCAAAAAACGAGCACATCTCCGGTAACCCGCCGTATGCAGGGCCAGGTATCTCAACAGCAGCTACGGGAGGCACAGCTTCCACGAGGGCGCGCGATGCGTCACGGTTTCTCGGCATCGGTAGCGGTAGCTGACATGTCAGCATAGAGGAATCAGGGCTACGAGTCGGGAGTCGCGGCTGCCGCGCGCTCCTCCGCAAGAGTGGCCGCATAAGTCGTAGACTTGTCAGATGGCCAGCTCAGGCCGGATCCGCTTGATGAAATCGCATAGGCACGAAGAGTTGCCGGAAAAACGATATTGCAGTCTTCGGGGAATGATGTATAATCCATTACTGGTGATAGTAAACCGCGGGTTTACTGTGACTAAACGTGTCAACCCAAAGTTTACTGAGCCTAAACTCCAGTCATGACTGAGAGGCCCTGGCTGTTCCGGGCGTGAGCATCACGCTGCGGGAATCCCCACGTGAGCGGAGGTGTGGTGGATGAACATCGGGAGGAGAATCCGAAATCTGCGTCTGAAGAAGGGTCTCACCCAAGAAGAGCTGGGCGAACGCACGGATCTCACGAAGGGCTACATCTCCCAGATCGAGCGCGACCTCAGCTCGCCGTCTATCGAAACCTTCTTCAACATTCTCGAGGTACTGGGTTGCCCGCCGCGTGAGTTCTTCGACGAGGAGAGGCGGGAGCAGAAGGTCGTGTACACGGACGAAGATCGAACCGAGTTCGTGGACGAAGAGCGCGGCTACACCGTTCAGTGGCTGGTGCCCGAGTCCAACGAGAACGAGATGGAGCCGATTTTGCTCACTATTGCACCGGGTGGGAGGTTCAAGGAGTTCGAGCCGTCCTCCTCTGATACCTTCGCCTATGTGCTGAGCGGCGCCGTCCGGGTCCGCCTAGGGGCCGGCGTCTACTCTGCGAAAGCCGGTGAGACCATCTACTATCAAGCATCGGAGGAGCATCAGATCGAAAACAACGGCGATGGCCCGTCCCAGTTGTTGCTGGTTGTCACCGATTCTTACTTGTGAGGCGCCGAGAGCTTGCGAACTGCTGCTAGGTGGGGAGGAACCGATGATGGCTGACGATGTGATTGTTCGTTTTGAAAACGTCACCAAGCAATACGATGACGATCCTGCTGTACTCGACAATGTCAGTTTTGAACTTGAACGGGGCAAGTTCTACACGTTGCTCGGCCCATCGGGCTGTGGAAAGACCACGATCATACGCCTGATTGCGGGGTTCATCGAGCCCACGAAAGGCCATATCTTCATGGACGGACAGGAGATCAGCCGGATCTCGCCGAGCCAGCGCAAGGTGAACACCATCTTCCAAGATTACGCGCTCTTTCCCCACCTGAACGTTTTCGACAACGTGGCCTTTGGCCTGGTGGTCAAGAGAAGGAAGAAATCCGTAATAGACGAAGCAGTCCGCGAGGCCCTGCGTTTTGTGAACCTAGCCGGGCTGGAGAACAGGGCTATCGCAGGTCTATCCGGCGGTCAGCAACAGCGGGTGGCTATCGCCAGGGCGATTGTGAACGAGCCGGAAGTGCTCCTCCTGGACGAGCCGCTGTCGGCGCTCGATCCCAAACTGCGCACCGACATGCAGTATGAGCTGCGGGAGCTGCAGCGGCGCCTCGGAATCACGTTCGTGTTCGTCACTCATGATCAGGAAGAAGCGCTTGCCTTGTCTGATGAGGTGTTTGTGCTGCACAACGGGAGGATCCAGCAGAGCGGACCTCCTACCGATATCTACGACGAACCGGTAAACCGGTTTGTGGCCGACTTCATAGGCGAATCCAACATAGTCTCAGGCACCATGATCAGAGACTATCTGGTGGAGTTCGCAGGTCGGCAGTACGAATGTGTGGACCGGGGTTTCAACCCCAACGAACCTGCCGAACTCGTCATTCGCCCGGAGGATCTGGAGATCACCCCAGTCGACCAGGGCAAGCTGAGGGCGCGCGTGGACTCTCAGTTGTTCCGCGGGGTGCACTACGAGATATGTTGCTATGACGAGAACGGGAATGAGTGGATTGTCCATTCGACTAGGAAGGCAACAGTAGGAGACGAGGTCGGGCTGGCTTTTGGGCCCGATGATATACACGTTATGCGGCTTGGCGAGACTGAGGACGAGTTCGATAAGCGTATCGAATCGTATGAAGAGGCGCGCTATGCAGTATAGAACACGAAACATGTATCTCATGCCGTACGCAGCGTGGATCGCTCTGTTCGTCATCGCGCCCATCGCTCTCATCGCGTACTATTCGATGTTCGACATCGACGGCGCGCTGACTCTGGCGAACTACAGGAGGTTTTTCACCCCGGTCTATCTGAGCATGGCGGTCAGGTCGTTTTGGTACGCCTTCTTGATAACCATGTTCTCGCTGCTGGTCGCCTACCCGACTGCGTACTTGCTCACAAAGACAAGGCACAAGCAGCTCTGGTTGGTCTTGATCATCATGCCGTCCTGGATGAACCTGCTTCTCAAGGCATACGCTTTCATCGGCATGTTCGGGACTTACGGCCCTGTTAACGCCCTGCTCAGCGCAGTGGGAATTGGGACGCGGCAGATTCTGTTCACCGAGTTCAGCTTCATATTCGTAGCGGTGTACATCTTCATACCGTTCATGATCTTGCCCATCTTCAACGCGCTCGATGAGCTCAACCCATCGCTGGTCGCCGCGGCCCGCGATCTTGGGGCATCGGGGTGGGACACGTTTCGCCGCGTGGTATTCCCTCTGACGATCAGCGGAGTCAAGTCCGGATGCCGGGCGGTGTTTATCCCGGCGTTGTCGCTGTTCATGATCACGCGCCTGATCGCCGGAAACCGCGTGATAACCCTGGGAACCGCGATTGAACAGCACTTCTTGGTCACGCAGGACTGGGGCATGGGGTCGACCATCGCCGTGTTCTTGGTTATTGCCATGGGGCTGATCATGGCGCTGACGGGAAGCGGGGAGGGGGGCAAGCAGCATGCGAGGTAAGGTCAAGAAGGCAGGTAGCGAAATCGAGTCAACCAGATCACAGGCGCCGAACAGCGGAAAAGGGCCAGGGGCGGTCGCCGCTCTGTACCTTGTTGTCGTGTTCATTGTTCTGTATGCCCCCATCCTGTACTTGGCGTACTACTCCTTCAACAGCGGGGGTTCCATGCACAGCTTCGAGGGATTCACGCTTGAATGGTACGGCGAAGTGTTCCAGGACACGCGTCTTGTGATTATTCTCCTGAACACGCTGGCTATCGCCTTGTTCTCGGCGGCCATATCCACCGTGATCGGAGTCGCCGGCGCGATCGCCATCACGCACGTGAAGAGCCGGCAGTTCAGGGGCGCATTGCTGACTCTGAACAACGTGCTGATCGTGAGTCCTGACGTGATCATTGGGGCGTCGTTTCTGATCTTGTTCGCCGCGATGGGGCTCAAACTCGGCTTCGCATCGGTTCTGATTTCCCATGTCGCTTTCAGCGTGCCCATTGTGGTGCTGATGGTCTTGCCCAAACTGCAGGAGATGAGCCCAACGCTGATCTACGTAGCCCGCGACCTTGGGGCGACTAGGTGGGACGTGCTATCGAAAGTCATAGTCCCTTACATCGCGCCTGGGATCTTCGCCGGTTTCTTTATGGCCTTGACATACTCACTCGATGATTTTGCAGTGACCTTCTTCGTCACCGGGAACGGGTTCTCCACACTGTCGGTAGAGATCTACTCCCGGGCAAGGCAGGGCATCACGCTCACGATCAATGCGTTATCGACTCTGATTTTCCTGGTCACCCTGGTGCTGGCCATCGGCTACTATGCGCTGAACGCGAGGACGAACAGGATAGACGGAGCGGGCGGAGCGGGTAGAGCGGGCAGAGCCGGTGGGCTCGGAAGAGTGGAGGCGAGCGAGTCATGAAGAAGGTTATGCAGGCGTTCATCGTGGTCATGGCGGCGGCGTTCGCCCTGGTGGGCACGTCTTCGTATCTCAATTCGTCAAACGGCTACTCGGGAGCGGATGCCCTTACCGTCTACAACTGGGGGGACTATATTGACCCCGAGCTGGTCAGCAAGTTTGAGCGTGAGACTGGGATCAGGGTTGTCTATGAGACGTTCGACTCCAACGAGGCGATGCTGACGAAGATAGCCCACGGAGGGACTTCATTCGACATCGTGATCCCTTCGGACTACGCGATCAACAAGATGAAGGCCGAAGGCATGCTTGTTCCCCTTGATCATTCCAAGATCCCGAACCTGAAGTACATCGACTCGCGCTTTCTGGATCTGCCCTTTGACTATGGCAATGAGTACTCCGTCCCTTACTTCTGGGGAACGATGGGGATCATCTACAACCCCGAAATCGTCGAGGGAAGGGACTTCACAAGCTGGAGCGCTCTGTGGGATGAGGGACTCGGGGGAGAGATTCTCCTAGTAGACAGCGCCCGTGAGGTGATAGGCATCGGCCTGGTTAGCCTGGGATATTCGCTCAATGAGACCGACACCGGCCATCTGCAGGAAGCGCACGGGAAGCTGTGTGAGCTCGCGCCGAATGTGAAGGCCATTGTGGGAGATGAGATCAAGATGCTGCTGGCCAATGAAGAGGCCGCGGTAGGGGTCGTGTGGTCGGGCGATGCTGCCATCATCATGGACGAGAACGACAAGCTCGATTACGTAATACCCAGCGAAGGGTCGATGGTGTGGTTCGACAACATAGTGATCCCGACCACCGCCAGAAACGTGGAAGGGGCGCACCTGTTCATCAACTTCATGCTCGACCCGGAGAATGCTGCCCAAAACACCGAATACGTTGCCTACTCGACGCCGAATGCAGCGGCCTTGGAGTACCTGCCTGAGGAGATAACAGGCGATGCGCGGTTCTACCCCGGCCCTGACGTCACCGACAACCTAGAGGTCCTCATCAATCTGGGTAAGCGAATGCTCGGCTACTACAACGAGTTGTTCTTGGAGTTCAAGATGCACAGGAGGCGGGCCTAGGCACGACCCGCATCGGTGCCGGCCCCGCCTCCGACTCGCCTCACGCCTGCCGTGTACTCTCCCACCCGCAAGACTATCTGTGCAACAGCTCCACGACGTGATACTGGCCATATGGCTAGGTCAGGGCTGCCCATCTGTCCAGGCCGCGCGCTGCCATTCGGCCGGTCACATATCCGCATGCGAGATGTAGAGTTCAAAGTGACGGAGTGTAACGCTGTCTATCCGGACCGTGGAAGGGGTTGGAAATGCGGGTTTTTGTGGTCGATGGTCGTTGGGAGGTGCGTGAAGGGCTCAGACTCCTACTTGAGCAAGAAACGGATGCCACAGTGGTGGGCGAGGCGGCGGACTTGCGCGGATTGCTGTATGAGGCGCAGAAGGCACAGCCCGATGTAGTCCTTGTGGACTGGGAACTCGAAGGAGTGCCCGGGCATGGGACCGTGATGCAGCTGCATGCGCTATGTCCGCGGGCGAGGGTCATCGCGTCAAGCGTGCGGCCTGAGTCAAGAGAAACGGCCCTAAGCTGTGGGGCGGACGGATTTCTGCTGAAGGGCGATCCAGTCGAGACGATTCTGGACGTCATATTCTATAGCAAGACCGAATAGCGCCCTATCAGCATTGTTGCATTTTGCGAATGGCGGTGGTTCCGGGGACGGCTGTTGTGTCGCTTCGTCACGATCGATGAACCCGAATTCACAACGGAAAGGGGACATGAGGCTACATGAAGAAAGGTCACTTGAGGATCGGCCTTGCTGCTGTCCTGGTCGCTCTCGTGACGGCGCTGGCGTGGCCATACTGCGTAGACACGACTGCGCTGGCAGCTGACTACCAGGTCAGAGATGCCTGGCAAAACGGGCCCGGAGAGTATCATCCAAGCAGAGTTGTGGTCAAGTTCCAAGACGCCATATTCGCCCAAGCAGCCACTGACGCGATCGGATCCCTAGGGTACTCCGTGAGCCGAGTGGCTGAATTCGTTCCTACAGCGAGATTCATCAATGGCGCGAGGTTCGGCATTGTCGCGCTGCCGGAAGGAGAGGGCGTCGATAAAGCCATCAGCAAGCTCGAAACGCTTCCCGGCATCCTTTACGCCGAGAAAGACTACGTATTTTACCCCGACAGCTCTGCCGGTGCTCTTCCCGAGCATGTGCAGCCCAATGATACGTATTTCGACCGCATGTGGGGCCTTCACAACGAGAATCTCCCGCCGGAATACTGGGATCCCGGCATGAGCGGGCAACCGGTGGACGACGCCGACATCGATGCGGCAGATGCCTGGATGCTTTACAGAGGCTCGCCCGAGATGATAGTCGCCGTCATAGATACAGGCACCTACATATACCACCCGGATCTCGCCGAGCACATTTGGGTCAACTCCGGCGAGATACCCGACAACGGCATTGACGATGACGGAAACGGGTACATAGACGACGTCTACGGGTGGGACTTCCGCAACAACGACAATACCGTGTTCGACCCGCAGGAACGCGATAGATACGGCGAACTGGCCGACCAGCACGGAACTCACGTGTCAGGAACCATTGGCGCCATGTCAAACAACGGCATCGGCGTTACCGGAATCAACTGGCAGGTTCAGATAATGCCTCTCAAGTTCATCGGAGGCGATGGAGGCTATTCTTCCGACGCCATCCTTGCCGTGCAGTACGCCGCCGACAAGGGAGCATCCGTGGTGAACATGAGCTTCGGCGGCGGCGCCTATAGCCAGGCGTTCAAAGACGCCATCGAGGCATCAGGGATTCTGTGCGTAGCCGCCGCCGGGAACAGCGGCGACAACACTGACATAACCCCACACTATCCATCCAGCTACGATTCGCCCAACATCATCTCCGTGGCCGCAAGTATGCAGAATGACACCCCGTGCGTCTATTCCGCCTGGTCCACATGCTACGGCAAGACGACGGTGGACCTATTCGCGCCGGGAGGGTTCATCCTTTCGACAATAGCCCCGGATCCTCCGCCGGCTCCGGGCGCGCCGCCCAAGGCCGCGTATGCGTACTTCTACGGCACGTCCATGGCTACTCCCCACGTGACCGGCGTGGCAGCGCTTGTGGCGGGAAGATATCCGAGCCTTCCGCTGTATCCAGGCGCTCCCGGGTCGGCGCAAGGCTCTCCCAACGTCAAGGACCTAATCCTGAACACCGTTGACAAGAAGTCGGCGTTCAAGGACAAGGTTCTGACCGGCGGACGCCTGAATGCCGAGAATGCATTGACTCAGCAGCTTGGCCCTGTGATCACGCTTGCGAAGGCAGAGCCGAACGTGGGCATGCCTCCGCTTGAGGTCACGTTCACAGCGTCAGCGCTTGATCCTGCAGGCGGTTCGATTACAGCCTGGTGGGAGTTTGGCGATGGAAGTCCCGTCGTCCATGCCTACAACACTGCCCACACCTACGCCGAGCAGGGCAACTACACCGCCGTGTTCCACGCGGTGAACAACGTGGGTATCGAGAGCACGGCTTCCGTAGAGATACGAGTGTACCTGCTCCCCACAATAGGAGTGACCCCCGCCCAACTCCAGTCGGAGCTGTACTGGGGCGAAACTGACACTCAGCAGATCACGATCTCCAACACAGGTCATGGCGATCTGCATTACGTCGCCAATATTGAACTGGACCTATTGGCGCCCGACCATGCACCACTCGGCGCGGCGGGTGGCTTTGAGCCCATGGGCGTCGGAGGCCCCGACAATTTCGGGTACTTCTGGATAGACAACGACCATCCCAATGGGCCGATCTTCGATTGGCGCGATATCTCCGCTGTCGGAACTAAGCTGACGCTCAAAGACGACAGGGATACCCGTGTCGACCTGCCTTTCACATTCATGTTCTACGGGCAGGCGAAGACGAGGATTCGGATTTGCTCCAACGGGTACCTTACGTTCAGCAACTACGGGAAGGTTCCGATGTATGCTCCGATCCCATCTGCAGCTGACCCCAACGATCTGATATGCCCGTTCTGGACCGACCTCAACCCGGAGCAGGGGGGCACAATCTACTACTACAGCACACCAGATGAGTTCATAGTCCAGTACCAGGGCGTAGCCAGGCACGAATCATCTGAGCGCTACACCTTCCAGGTGATCCTAACGCCCAACGGCAAGATAGCCTTCAACTACCTGGAGATGGGCGACTCTCGCCTTGACGAGGCGACAATTGGGATCGAGAACTCAAGCGGGGCTGACGGCCTGCAGGTCGCATACAAGGAGAAGTATGTTCATGACAACCTCGTAGTGGAGTTCATTCCCGTGTGGATTACCGTCGATCCCAGGCAGGGAACAGTGGCGCCGGGGCATGCCGCCAACGTCGGCGTCACGTTCAATGCAGGCACCTTGCCGGAAGCCGCTTGGCGGGCGACTTTGGCGATCACTAGCGATGATCCGGTCAACCCGGTTGTGAATGTTGACACGGTTCTGGATGTTCAGTCTCTCATTGCTCCCAGGATTGGATCGATTCAGGCTCAGCCGTGGGCGGGCCCGCCCCCGCTGGCCGTTCAATTCAGCGCCGATGTGGTGGACATAGACGGTGAGATCGCCAGCATCGTGTGGAACTTTGGAGACGGAAGCGATCCCGTGACCGGGACGCTGACGCCGACTCACACCTACACGGTGGAGGGTAGCTACCGTGCCACGCTCACAGTAACCGACGATGATGGGCTCACAAGTCAAGCTGCTGTCGACATAGCGGCGCGTCCGATACCCATTATCGGGACTACCCCAACCCAGTTCAATGAGGTGGTGCGCGCGCACCGCATTCGCACCGATGTTCTCAGGATTGCGAACACCGGCGGCGCTCCCCTGACCTTCAGCGCCACCACGACAACTGTGCAGCCGCCGGCGGCCAAGTGGCTTTCGGTGAATCCCGCAAGCGGCACCGTTGCCCCAGGCACAAGCATGGACGTGCAGGTGAAGATCGACCTGACGCAGATCGTCGATGGCATGTTGCAGGGAGCGATCACGCTCGCGAGCAACGACGTGTACAAGCCATCGGTTTCGGTGCCTGTGTACGTTGAAGTGGTGCCGAACCAGCCGCCCCAGATTACAGCGTGCGGCGTCAACCCTGGTCGCGGGCCAGTTACGACATCGTTCCAGTTTGCTGGCGCGGCGTATGACAGCGATGGCACGATAGCCGACATGTACTGGGACTTCGGCGATAGGACCCCCGTTGTGCACCAGGCGATCACGTCGCACACGTATGCTGCAGACGGGACCTACACTGCCAAGTTCACCGCGGTCGACAATGACGGCTACAAGGCTGCCGGCACAGTCGCCGTGTACGTGCAGCAACCCCCTTCCGCCAGCTGGGCTCCGAACCAGCTCACCTTGATGGCTGCCCGTGGGCAGTCGACCTCGGGATCCGTGATTTTGAGCAACGGCGGGCCCGGAGCGCTCATCTTCGGCGTGGACGAGGTAATGGGCATCCAGCCCAGGCTGGAGCGGCTCGAAGCTGATGTGGCTGCTTCGGACCCCGAGGCCATGACGACTGAAGGGCTCTACGCGGAAAACGTGAACTCCGCTCGGTCGCAGTTCCTGCCCGACTCGGTCGGCGCGGTCGTCAAGAGCTGGATCTCGCCCCTGCCGATAGCCGTAACATGGGGGATAGGCGCGATCCATGGCGCGGGCGAACTCGTCATCGGCGATCCTTCGATGAAGGAAGACTTTGTGGTGACGACAGAGGGGCTCGCCACTGGCAAGAGTTACCGCACACAGTGGGCCGGCCAGTGGGCTGCCGACATGACCTTTGACGGCGAGTACATTTGGCAGGTCAATGTGGGCGGCGATAACGGCGTATACAAGCTCAACCCTGAAACAGGCGCTGTAGCAGGCTCGATGAGAACCGGAGCCTGGACTTCAGCTGCGCAGAGAGGGCTTGCTTACGATGTGAACGACGACACGTTCTTCGTGGGCGGCTGGGTTGACGATCAGATCTACAAAATCAAGGGCGAAAGCTGGGATAACCCCGGCGAGGTACTCGACCAGTGGGAGATGCAGGTTGGCGTGGCCGGCCTCGCGTACCACCCCACGGCGAACGTTCTCGCAGTCACATCCAATGGTATTCCCGACATGATATACTTTGTGGATCCCGTCAGCCACGCGATGTTGGCTCAGTTCCCGCATCCTGCGGGCAGGGCGAACTCCGGGGCTGGCTGCGAGTTCGACGAAACCGGCAACCTGTGGGTCGCTTCTCAGAAGGACAACATGGCGTATCTGGTGGAGACCGGCCTCGGCCCAATCGTCGACTGGCTCACCTGGAGGCCTGCAAGCGGCAGCATCCCGGCGGGCGGATCGTGCACGATCACAGTCACGGCCGACGCCTCGCGTCTCGGCCCCGGCACACACCACAGTCGGGTAACCGTGTTCACCAACGACATTGAGTATCCGATGATCACTGTGCCTGTGTCGTTCGACGTGAAACGCATTCCAGTCATAACTGCCACGGCCACTCCCATGGTAGGCGAACCTCCTCTGGCGGTTACGTTCCATGCGGAAGTGAACTCCCCAGAAACTCCGCTCGCGAGCTGCGGTTGGAGTTTCGGCGACGGGGCGGGCGCGGTAGGGCTTGACGCGGAGCACACCTACGCAGCGGCGGGTTTGTACACTGCCGAGTTCACCGCAGTGGACCAACTGGGCGGCACAGCGAAGGAGCGATTGACTATCGACGTGCGAATGCTGCCGGTGGCCACAATCGATCCGGCGGCAGTGGAGATCACGATTTCCCCAGCCGACACGGTGTCGCGCATTCTGACCCTCGGAAACGTGGAGGGCCACGCTGACCTGCATTTCGATGCAAAGCTCAGGAGGGGGAGCGCACAGGCGGTTGCTGCAGCAATACCCAAGCGCACTGCGATGGCGGCCGATCCGGGCGCGTTCACAGCAGAGGGGCTGTACACTTCGCTTGATCCTGGCACCTTGGCCGAGTTGGCTGCGGCGGCTGCCATGCCGGACGCGGTTGGCGGTGTGATCCGGTCATGGCCGGTCCCGTCTGTGATGGAATACTCATGGGGCCTGGGCTTTGACTCCAAGAACGTGTGGATAGGCGATCCTTTCTCCAACACCGACCACCTGGTGACTCCGGAAGGAGTTCACACGCTGATGAGGTTCCAGACGGGATGGTCGGAGAACTGGGCTGCGGACCTCGCGTTCGATGAGAACCACAACCTGATGTGGCAGGTCAACGTGGGCGGCGATAACGGCATCTACGGCCTGAACCCGTCTACCGGCGATGTGGAGGCTGTGATTGCAAACGGGCCCTGGACTGCCAGGGATCAGCGCGGTCTTGCCTACAACAGCGCCGATGACACCTTCTACATCGGCGGATGGACTCAGGATATCATCTACCACATCAAGGGACTGAGCTGGGACAACCCCGGCGAAGTGCTTGATCAGTGGTCGTTCCCAGTGGGCATTGCCGGGCTTGCTTACCATCCGGGCGGCGTGCTGTGGGTGGCCAACAATGGTGAGCCCGACATGATCTACGGGCTGGACGCCAAAACGCACGCGGTGCTAGTTCAGTTCCAGCACCCCGCAAGGCTAGATCGCAGCGGAGCAGGCCTTGCAATGCACGAAGACGGCAACTTGTGGGTTGCCTCTCAAGTGAACAGGATGGTCTACCTTATCGATACGGGAATGCCTGCTGTGCCGGGCATTACGATCGATCCGGCGCGCGGCGCGGTGCCGGCGGGTCAGTCTGCTGAGCTCGAGCTCATGCTGGACGGCGCGAAGCTGGGCGCTCCCGGCAAGGACGTGCAGGCTTGCGTAGAGGTCGCGACGGACGATCCGGTCAACCCGCTGCTTCGCGTGAACTTGCTCGTGCATGTGGAGGCTGGGCCTTCAATAGCCGATGTCACCGCGACTCCTTCCATAGGCGAACCTCCGCTCACTGTGGCCTTCAATGCTTCCGTGAGCGCGGGCGCAAAGCCCATAGCGGACGCGTGGTGGAGTTTCGGCGATGGCTCTGAGCCGGTACATAGTGTGCAGGCAGAGCATGTGTACAGCGAGATTGGCACATACAACGCGGTTCTTCATGTAGTGGACGAGGCTGGCGTTGAGGTCACCGCCCGAGTGACTGTCACTGTGAAGTGGCTGCCTCAGCTGGAGATAAACCCTGAATCGTTCAACCTGGTCATAGATGCCGGATCGATCTGCCAGAGGAATCTGACAGTGGCCAACCCGGGAGCGGGACCTATGAACTTCCAGGTAAGCGTGGCGCCGAGCTTTGCCGAGAGCCCCGAGTGGAAGCAGTACGCAGCGTCCGCGCACGTCAAAGGCGACTTCGCAGCTGAACCTGCCGGATTTGCCGGCGCCGGCGCGGGCGGACCCGACCGGTTCGGGTATATCTGGGCAGATAGCGGCGAGGCGAATGGCCCTGCCTTCGACTGGGTCGAGATTCGGGAGATCGGAACGCGCGTGCCGATGTATGATGAGTCGGGCTCAACTGTGGCTCTTCCGTTTGAGTTCCCGTTCTACGGTGAGCTTCACAGGTACATCGGAATCGCGTCCAACGGCTATCTCTCGTTCGACCAGAGCGCCCTCAAGGGATTTGCGGATAACGCTCCGATTCCCAACCCCGACGATCCAAACCACTTGATAGCAGCCTTCTGGGATGACCTCGATCCTAGCGCCGGCGGCGGAGTGTACTACTACCATGACGAGCCGGGCGACCGTTTCATCGTGGAGTACCACAACGTGCCGCAGTGGGGAACAGAGTCGAGATATACCTTCCAGATAGTGCTGAAGCCGAATGGAACCATCATCTATCAGTACCTGTCGATGAGCGGCGATGTGTCGTCGGCCACGGTGGGCATCGAAAACGGACTCGGAGACGATGGTCTGCAGGTAGTGTACAACGCGCCATACGTCCACGATGGACTGGCTGTTGCGTTCTCGCCTGTGGGTTCGGTCATCGACGTCAACCCAAGTTCGGGCTGGCTAGTGGGCGGCGCGAGTCAGGACGTCGCGGTCACCTTCGGATCTGGGCGAGCGACTCCGGGCACGTATTCGCTCTACCTATACGTGACTGCAGATGATCCATATCGTCCGTTCGCTGCCATCCCTGTGCAGCTCAAGCTGAACCTGCCGCCGGCAGTCACTGTCAGCGAACCTGCGGCCGGGTCGGAGTTGCATGGCAATAGCGAGATCAAGTGGACGGCAGGCGACCCTGACGACTCAGCCGACGCGCTTACGGTGGATCTGTACTGGACGCGCGATGGGGAAACGTGGAATGAGATCGCCACATCCGTGCCTAACACCGGTTCACATGCGTGGAACACCACCACAGTGGGCGCGGGAGGCAATACCTTCCGGATCCGTGTGGTCGTGCGCGATCCTGCCGGAGTGCATGCGGAGTTCGTTACAGGCGAGTTCACCATCATCAACCATGCGCCTGTGGCTGCGTTCCGCTTCGAGCCGGCGACCGCCACCGTCGAGCAGGTGGTGAAGTTCACCGACGAATCCACTGACGACGGCGCGCTCACGGCGTGGCAGTGGGAGTTCGGTGACGGAGCAACCAGCCAGGGACAGAACCCTGAGCACAGGTATGCTGCCAAGGGAACATACACAACGAAACTCACGGTCACTGACAATGGCGGCCTTGCGGCGTCGACCGAGCGAACGGTTGAGATAGTGAACTCCGTCCCGCGGATCAGCCTGATCTCGCCCGAGGCAGGTTCGGCCTGGACTGCAAATCAGAGCATCGACATCGAATACTCGGCAATCGACCCCGACGACGATGAACTCCGCATTACACTGGAGTACGATTGCATAGGGGACGACTTCGGCTGGGGCACGATTGCCGCAGATCAGCCCAACACCGGCACGTACACATGGAGCCTGGCAAGGATCCGCGAGAGCGGGAGCTACATCGTCAGAGTGACTGTGACCGATGCTGACGGCGCTTGGGCGGAGGCTGTAAGCGGCGAATTCACAATCGATCTGAACACGGCGCCTGTTGCCGCGTTCAGCTTCAGTCCGTCTCCAGCCACCAAGAAGGATACCGTCCAGTTCACCGATGAGTCTACCGACGATGGAGCGATCGTGGAATGGCGCTGGGAGTTCGGCGACGGCGCAACGAGCAGCCAACGCAACCCCGAGCACAAGTACGGTTCCAAGGGACTGTACGCGGTGAAACTAACCGTAGTAGACAACGGCGGGCTCACGTCAACAGTGGAACACACGGTGGAAGTGATCAACGCCGTACCCGAGGTAACGATAGTCAAACCCGCCGCTGGTTCGATGCTGGCTGCGTCTTCCCCGATAGTGGTTGAGTACGAGGCGGATGACGCAGACGACGACGAGCTAGCAGTCAAGCTGGAGTATAGCCGCGTCGGCGACGAAGCTGGATGGGTTGTCATCGCGGAAGACCAGGCCAACTCAGGCAGCTACGCGTGGAGTGCGTCCGGCATAAGGAAGGGCGGACTGTACAGAGTGCGCGTGACGGCAACCGATACTGATGGGGCGAGCGGAACGGGCACAAGCGGCGAGTTCACAGTGATTGCCCTTGGCAATCGCATCGTCGCGGCCGCGCCCAACCCTGCAGTCGACTCGGTTACGTTCTACTACGACATTCCCACTGATGGAACGCTGTACGTATACACCGTGGCAGGAAGCCCGGTGTACACAGCCAACCTTCCGTCAGCAGGCATCGCTCATGAGTGGAACCTCTTGTCAGGCTCGCGGCCTGTTGCGAGTGGACTCTACCTCTATGTCGTGGTATCCGGCAACGAGAAGTCGGATGTCGGCCGGCTAGCGATCATTCGGTAGCGCAGCGACTCCACTCGCATCGATTTACAAGGAGGCGAACAGACTTGCGGATGAAGATACCAGCGTGTTCGGCCTTGCTTTCCATCCTGCTCTGCTTGGCCTGCGCCGGGGCGGCACTAGCGGCCGATGACCCGGTCGGAACGGCGGCTGTGATGGATCTGGGCATGGGCGCGCGCGCCCTGGGAATGGGCGGCGCCCACATTGCCGTGGCCGAAGACGCATCTACCGTATACTACAACCCTGCCGGGCTGGCGCTGATTGACGGCAGGTCGGTGACGTCGATGTACACGAACCAGTTCGGGGCGGTGGGCTACCTATCTCTTGGGTATGCCCAGAAGAACGTGGGCATCGGGTTGCTCACGCTGAATGCTTCCGGTATTGAACAGACTGACGAATTCGCGGACGTCACGGGTGTCTTCGGGATGACGGACATGACTATCATGGCCGCCTATGGCCGAACTGTCATCGACAACCTGAGCGTAGGCGGGACGTTGAAGTACTACAGTCAAACAATGCCCGAGAGCTCTGGAAAAGGGATCACGGGAGACGTTGGCGTTCTGTATCGACTCGCAGATGGAAAGGTGTCGGCAGGCGCCGTGGCCAGGAACGTGCTCGGCTCGGTCAAATACTCCGGCGGGGCAACTGACGCCTTCGATCGTAGCTGGGGTGTGGGCATAGCGATCAGGCCCATGCGCGCGCTGCTCATCGCAGCGGACGCAGTGATCGGAGAAGGGTTCTCGGCACGGGCCGGGGCAGAGTACCGCCTTGGCCTCGTGGCGCTACGAGCCGGGGCGGCGTTTGGGTCAGGCCAGACGTCGATGACTGCAGGTGCGGGATTCGCTCTGGCCAACTTCAAGATCGACTATGCGTATCAGACCCACAGCGTCCTGCCTGACAGCCACAAGCTGTCGCTGGGCATGAGATTCTAAGTCTGACGGCTGGTCTGAAGACCGCTGAATGGTTCGGGGCCGAGCTGCATTTAGGCAGCCCGGCCCCGGGCGTTTCTCGCAGCGTTCACAACGCTGCATGCTGCAATGCGCTACTGTGCGCCGCGCTGTTCAGCTTCGCGGCCCGATGCCTTGCCACGTTGCCGTGATCGTAGTCCCGTGACCGGGGCAGCTGTCTACAGCAAGCTCAGCCCCCACCCCGGAGGCGCGTTCGCGCATGATGCTTAGCCCAAGGCACTGAGCCGACACATCCTTCATGACGAAACCCCGCCCGGTATCGCGTATGCACAGCTGGACACTGATATCGCGCTGATCGCTGCCAGCCCTGCAGGCGCGGCTATCGACGTCGCACGTCAAGTTGACGCTTGCATGGTCTGCGCCAGAGTGCTTTGCTACGTTGGCCAGCGCTTCCTGCGCTATCCTGTACAAGGCTATCTTGACCTGTGCAGGAAGCGAACACTGCGTCGATCCACCCGCGATCAAATCCACGGGAATCCCTGTTCGTCCAACCGTTGCCTCAGCCAGCTGTTTCAGCAAGTCCTCCAGCCCGACTTCGGTGAGTGTGGCGGGCCTCAGTTCCATCAGGAGCGATCTCATCTCTGCCAGCGCGCCTCGGGTCATCTGCCTCAGCTGCTCCAAGCGTCGACGGCCCTCCGTCTGGTTCTGTTCCCATAGCCTCGGCAGCACTTCGGCAATGAGGCTGGCTGAGAAGAGCGTTTGCGTCACCGCATCGTGGAGGTCGCGGGCCAGCCTGCTGCGTTCGGCCGCCACTGCAGCCTTCTCTGCTTTCGCTTTGAGCTGGGCATTGGCTATCGCCAGCGCAGCCTGGTCGGAATGCGACATCGCCAGGCCGAAGTCCTCGTTCGAAAACGAGCGCGGGCTGGAGAAGCAGAGAGCTATCGCGCCGCGCATCTGGCTTATCCCAAGAAACGGTATCACCAACATGCTGCAGAAACGGTCGAGGGGCCACCCTGGGGCCTTCTGAACCACGGCTGGATGCTCTGCTGCCGTGGTCTGTTCGAAGACGTCGTCATCTATGCAGGCTGCGGCTCTTGCAGCATCGTCACCGTCAAGGCCGCGCGCTGCCATGACCCGCAGCACGCCTGCTTCAGGTTCCAGTTGGCACAGGAGTGCAGCCTCGGCCCCAAGAAACCTCTCCGCCTGTGCCAGGATGAGATCGAGGACTTCGGCGAGAGGGCGGTTTGAGTTGAGGGCTGCCAGTACATCGCGCAGCCCTTCGGCCACCCGGCGCCGCTGCTCTATCTCGCGAGTGCGTTCCTCGATCCGCTGCTCGAGCTGCTCATATGTGGCCTGCAGCTCTTCTTTGGCCTTCTGCTGGTCAATGGCCACCCTAACTAGTCGCGCCGCGTTTTCCATAGCCCGGGCCTCCACCCTGGAAGGGCCTCGCGATGTGGTCTGATACATGGCGAACGTTCCGAGCACATCGCCCTGATCATCGAGGATAGGCTGAGCCCAGCACGCTCGGAAGCCGAACCCAAGAGCTATGTTCCGGTGGTTGCTCCAACGGGGATCTGTCGCGATGTCCTCTACGATGATACTATCGCCCAGGTAGGCCGCGGCAGCGCTGGAGCCGTTCGAGGGGCCGATGGGCAGGCCTTCGATGCAGTCGAGGTACTCGGGTGGGAGCCTGCCGCTTGCCCCCACTCGCAGACGCTTCCTTCCATCATCCATCAAGAGCACCAGAGCCGACAGCCCAGGGAATTGCTCCTCGAGGATGGTGATAAGGGCCGACAAGGTGTCGGAGAACGAGCCGCCTCGCGCCAGAAGTTCCAGGAGTTTGCTCTGCCCTTCCTGGATGGCCTGCGCTCTGCGGGCGTCAGTCACCTCTCGGATGATCACTACATATCCGGGCTCCGACAGCGGCGAGAAGCGAACCTCAAACACCCGATTTTCCAGACCATTCTCCAGGTGGAACTCTATCGACGCCACAGCTCCGCCGTTTCCTGAGGCGCCCAGCACTTCAATACCTGCCCTGGCGCGCCTGAGCTCCTTGCCGACCCCGCCGGCCCCACCGGCAACCCCAGCGTCGCTGATGCCTGCGCTGGTGGGCGATTCGGTCCGGATTTGGTACCTGGCCCACACGCCCTGCGCCGACTGCGCCACTTGCGCAAGTGCCGCGTCCACACGCGGGCGGTCGATTTCGGGCAACAGATCGCTGAACCTTTTGCCTATGAGGGAGGAGGGGGCACCGAACACGTCGGAGAGAGTTCCCCCGTGGCAGGCTAATACGAGACCGCGCTGGTCAAGCACAAAGCAGACGTCCGGAAGGGCTTCGAGGACGGCGGATTCCACGCGTTGCTTGGCGTTGACGACGAATTCGATTATGGAGGAGACATGCCCGTGATCGGCAATGGGGACCGCATACACGTCCCAGCTGGTAGACGCGGTTTCCGGCAGCGCACCGGCGGCGCTGCCTCTGAACACGATTCTGTCATAGGTGCTCTCACCAGCCAGCACACGCTGGTAGCGAGCATTCCACTCGGGAAAAACGGGCTGCACCAGCTGGGATATGTTGGCACCCGCAGTGACAGCATCAGCCGTGCATCGCGCCAGACGCGCCGTGATACTCGTCCAGAGCCTGTCGCAGCGCCTGATAGTCAGGTCGCGGTCGAGTACTGCTGCACATGCACACTGACTGTCTGGATCAGCTGCAACGTTGCTGTTCATGAGGGACACCTCCATCCTCAACCCGGCAACAGAATCGAGCGAATCTTCACCAATAGAGATTCGCCCAAATGCACCGCTTCCCTTCCGGACCGGGCGTTGTATGGAGCGCGGACGCACGCAGGGTTATCTCATGGGGGGCCTTCACGGACGCCAGCTCGCCGATGGGGCCTACGGTCTCCCACCTGCTGACTGCCATGGGAGCGCTGTTTGACGCCTGCCGGACGATCAGCGCCGGTTCCGCGGGCCGAGGTAGGGGGACGATCGAGGGACACGACAGGCCGCGATTCGGGCCCCTTGCCCGTTTTACCTATCCCAGTTCCGGCGCAAGGGCAAGGATGAAATCCCGAATCTGTCGTGCGCTGTTCAGGGCCTGCGACATGTCGCGCTCGTCGAGCGTCAGCCCCATCGGGTATCGTGTCTGAACTCCGTAGGCCGTCAGGTCGGAGCACTGATCAGCTATCTTGCCAAAGCCATCGTGTGTTTCGGAACATAGCTTGCACAGCTCGTCCAGGTCGTGTGTTCTGGGCGGGTTCTCGCCGTGCAACACGAGATAGCTCTTGAGATACTTCTCAGCAGATTGCTGACAGTGGTAGCAGACAACCTCCATGGGAGTCGGGCGCATTATCCTTTCGGTCGAGCATACGCGCGGTGACCCTGCGGTTGAACGCGCGACTGATGGCGCTTGGGCTATGAGGCAAATAGATGTAGACTGTCAGTGCAGGTGGATCCGATGGATGAACTGCTGACTCCGGAGGAAGTGGCGGCAATCCTGAAGCTGAGAATCAGAACCGTGCATGGCATGCTCCGGCGGGGCGACCTCTTGGGTGTCAAGCTCGGAAGAGTGTGGCGGATACGTGTGGCCGATGTCCACGAGCTGCTGGCGAAAGAGTCCCCTGCTCAAGCCAGGCCTGACGACTACCCAGTCTGCACAGAAGGGGCCTGGAGCATGTTGCTGCGCGATGAGATACTAGCGGCAACATATGGCACCGCTTACTCACGACTGAAGTCACGAGTATGCGCGGCGATTCAATCAACTATAGGTAGCCCTTCCCTTACCATCAAAGACGCACGAACGCTGTCAGATGCGCGCTTGGCGCTTCCGCGGCACACGGGGCGCCTGATTAGCGTTGGGTTCTTGAGCGTAGCAGAAAACCCTCTCTACGCGGCTGCCCAATCGACTGAGCAGCTCGTTGGCTATTGTTCCCGCGTCTGCTGCCGCCTGTTCGACCGTGATCTCTGCCGAACCATCCCTGCCGATCAGTGTCGCGACATCGCCTCGTTCTACACCGGGAAGCTCGGTAACGTCCACCATGAGCTGGTCCATGCAAACTCGGCCAATGATAGGAGCGGGGCATCCATGGATCAGCGCGTGGCCCTTCCCTCCGGAGAGGCTTCGCGGCACGCCATCTCCATAGCCTATGGGAAGGACAGCTATGCGTGTGTCCCGTTCGGTGATGAACTGCCGGCCATAGCCGATGCTCTCCCCGGCTGCAACGGTTCTGACGAGCGCGACCCGCGCTTTCAGCGACAGGACGGGCCGCAGATCCAGTTGTAGCTTCGTTTCATCATCGGGCGAGCTCAATGCACCGTACAGCACGATTCCGACTCTGGCGTAGTCGCACTGTAGGTCAGGGTAGTTCAAGAGGCCGTAGCTGCTCTGAATGTGCACTTTAGGAAGAGTCAGGCCTTGCTGCCTCAGCACTTCCAGCAGGCGATAGATGTTCCGAACCTGCCTGTCTGTGAGCGCAATGCTCTCTGGCTTCAGGCTATCTGAATCAGACAAGTGGGTGAAGATGCCGTCAATGCTGAGATTGCTGCGGCTGAAGATGCTTGCGATTTCGGAAACATGCTCGCAGCTTTCCCCCAGTCGGTTCATTCCGGTATCTACCTTGATGTGAACGCTTATTCGCTTACCAACGGCATTGAGCCGCTGAGCGTGATCGTGATCGGCCACCGTCTGCGACAGATGGTAGCGCGCAAGCTCTGTGGCTCTTTCGGGTACGGTGTAGCCCAAGATGAGGATGCGTCCCTTGACCCCGTGCTTTCGCAGCCGGATGCCCTCATCAATGGCGGCGACTGCGAAAGCGGTGATCCCCATTTGGTTGAGATGCCTTGCTACCCCTACATCGCCGTGGCCATAGGCATTGCCCTTCACAACCGCCATCAGGGCACACCCGTTCGGCATCGCCTCGCGCAGCGCCTGAACGTTGTGGCCGAGGTTCGCCAAGTTGATCTCGGCCCAGGCCCTGCTTGTTTGGCTGCGCCTAGAGGCAGTTCTTTGGCCTCTCGCGATTTGCAGCAATGGCGCGGTCACTATCGCGGCGGCAAAAGAGCACCCTGCGACAGCGAGGAAATGGACTATGCTGTTGTCGATCAGCCATCGCTGTAGGCCTATGGTTTTGGCAAACCCGCGGACCACGATGATCATCAGTGGGTGAACAAGGTAGACGAGCATGGAGATATCCCGCAGGTTCTTGCGCTTCTGCCCTTTCCAAAGGAGCAGACTCTGGAAGAGGAAGACCATACAGGGCAGGAGCATGAGGTACATGCTGTCATGCCTCTGGACTCCAAGCGCATGAAGGATCAACCCTTCTGCCAGTAGAAGGGCGAGAGTAACCGTTAGCCCGGCAGAGCAGATCCCGGGCTGGAGCCGACTGGTCTCGAGGCGGCTGCTCGGCTTGGCCATTATGGCGCCCAGCACGAAGAAGACCGGAGCGAAAAAGAAGCCGTTTCGCGTGTAATCCGAGAATGCGAACAGGGCTTCATAGAACGATTTCAGAACGGGCGCTTTCTCCGCGACGCCATAGTAGCTGTCGCCGAACAAGCCGATTATGTAGAGCAGGAGGGCGATGCCAAAGGCCTGCCCGGGCCGGAATCTCTGCAGCAGCAGCCAAGCGATTGCCGCGCCCATGATCGCCGCAGGCAGATACCACAGATGATAGAATGTCCCTCCAAACAACAGATCCTTCGGCAGTCTCCTCAGCCAACCCTGCGCTCCAAAGGCGCCTGTGTACAGGTTGACCGGCAGGTACAGCGCGATGGCGACAGAATAGAGCAGAGCGGTCCTTGCCAAGAACCGAAACAGCTTGCCGCGATCCGCCTCTCGGCCTGCCGTCCATCCGCTCAGCAGGTAGAACCCGGAGGCCATGAAGAAGAAGGGTACTGCCGCGCGGGCGATCACCCTTGTGAGGATGAAGTCCGCCGTCCCATTCACAGACGACAGGGGCGAAGTATGGTTGGCCACTACGAGCAATGCAGCGACTATTCTGAAATAGTCAATGCCGACCGTTTCCTGCTGACGGTTCATCCTGCAGTCCTCCACAGTGTCACCACAAAGCCATCGTCGTTGTTGCCGGATACCTGAAAGGGGATCCCGCTCGGCACATCGATCTCAACCACCTGGCCCGGTTGGACGGGAACGAAGAAAACCTCTAAACTCTGTCTGCTGTGGTCGATTCGAAGATGCGGGCCGTCCTCGGTAAACTGCTTGAGGTATTCCACATACTCCTCCAGCACAAGCCCGCGATCCTGCATTAGCAGCGAATGGGGATAGCCGACATAGCGAAAATGCCAAGGCTCGTGCTCGATCTGCGTGATGGACTCCTGCCCCGATTGATAACGCTCAACGAAACCATGTTCCACTGATTGCACGCGAAACGCCTGGCAGACTCCGGTGTATGGGAAATCGGGCCGGATGAAGTCGATGCCCGGCCTGTTTTCTGCCAGGTCGATGGCGAGGCCAGTCTGATGCTCACTGCATCCTGGAATCGCGACGTACTTCTGTGTGAAGTCCTTTCCGTTGTCGCGCATAGAGTCAGCGTATATCGTCTGTTGCTCTTGCATGGTGCGATAGCCGCTGACCGGCACAATCCGATCCTCGCACCCCAGATGCGCGACGATTCTCGAGAGCATCCTCGCCGTCTGTCTTTCCAGGAGGATGCGCGGGTAGTCAGGATGAACCGACACAAGATCGTCATTGACCGGCTGGCGCTTGAGCGGATGGGAAGGATTGACCAGAATCAGGCTGCCCCGACCGATGTCTTCCGCGCTCAGGCTCAGTCTTCTCATCGGTCCATCGCCAGCCCTATCAAGGTATCTACGATCTCGCCGAAGCTCATCCCAATGCCTTTGAGCATGTTGGGGTAGCGGCTGTGGGCGGTGAAGCCGGGGATGGTGTTGACCTCGTTGAAGACGATCTCCTTTTCTGGGGTCAAGAACATGTCCACTCGCGCGTATCCCGAGCAGTCCAGGGCGCGATAGATAACGGCGGCTGTCTGCTTGACGCGCGCAGCGGTGTCGGCGTCGATGCGGGCGGGCATATGGATCCTAGAGGTCTTGAGCGTGTACTTTTCGGTGTAGTCGAAGAAGCCATGGGATAGCTCGATTTCGTCCAGCTCGCCCAAGGTGATCAGGCTATTGCCGAAGACGGCGCAACCGACCTCAAAGCCATCGACGGATTCCTCTATGACGACCTTGCGGTCGTGTTCAAAGGCAGCGCCAACCGCATTGGGCAACTCGCTTGCTTCCGCGATCTTGGTGATGCCAAAAGAGGAACCCGCATTCGCCGGTTTCACGAACAGCGGGTATCTCAGTGACGCGACCCGCCGCAGCAGCTCGGCATCGCCGGCCCTGGCGCTGAGCACGACAGAGGGGGGCACTTTCACTCCGGCTGCCGCCACGATCCTGTGGGCAATGTCCTTATCCATGCACATGGCCGAACTCAAAGTGCCGCATCCAACGCAGGGGATGCCCGCCATCTCCAGCAAGCCCTGCACTGTCCCGTCCTCGCCGTTCTTGCCGTGTAGCACGGGGAAGGCGACATCGATCCGCGTTGCGATTACCTTGTCGTCGTTGAACTCAATTGCGCCGTGTACGTTTCTGTCGGGAGAGATCACGGCCGTAGCACAGTTGCCCGAGTCAATCCACGTGTCGTCCCGGATTCGATCCACCGGGCCGCTGTACCTCATCCAAGCCCCTTCGCGGGTGATCCCAAGCAGCAGGAGATCGTATTTCGCTGGGCTGAGACTGGTGATAACCGCGTGAGCGGATTGCAGAGAGACTTCATACTCCGTGGAGCATCCGCCGAACAGCACGGCCACTCGTATTCGCTCCATACTATCGCTCCTTACTATCGCTTCTTGCCTAGCGTCATTGTGAAACAGTGAAGGCCTGCCTGATCCGGTAACCTAACCTTACCCGAATCAAGCAGGCCAAATTGGAATCTGCACTTGCAGACGTCTTAACAATCTCTTATGGAAGACCTATTTCTTCATTAGGCCGATCCCAGCGGGAGTGTGACGGTGAAGACAGTCTGTTCGCGATCGCTTCGGACTGTGATGGCGCCGCCGTGCGCCGTCACGATCTCCTTGGCGATAGCCAGACCTAGTCCGGCGCCGCCCGAGTGTGTGGAGCGGGAGGCGTCCAGTCGGAAGAACTGATCGAAAATCGTGTCCAGCTTGGCTTGGGGAATGAGGTCGCCCTGATTGGCGAAGTTGATGACGACATCTTCGCCTTGCCCGAAGGCGGAGACTCGAATGGCGCTGCCCTCGTAGCTATAGGCCATGGCGTTCTTGAGGATATTGTTGAAAACTCGCGATAGCTTGTCAGCGTCGCCCCACAGCGTGAGGTCTTCAGACGCCTCAACCACAACCCGCCGGCCCCCGGGTGCCAGCATGGGATAGAACTCGTCTGCCAATTGGCGCAACATGAAGGGGAGATTGATCTTGGCCTTGTTCAGCAAGATGGACTTGAGATTGAACCGCGTGATCTCAAAGAACTCATCGATGAGCTGCTCCAATCGGTAGGCTTTGTCCAGCGTGATGCTTACATACTTGGCTCGTTGCTCAGCCGGCATGTCGGGGGCCTCGTCCAGCAGGCTCAGGTACCCAATGACCGAGGTCAGCGGTGTCTTGATGTCGTGCGCCAAGTACATGACCAGATCGTTCTTGCGCTGTTCCGCTTCTTGCGCGTCCCTTCTCTGCCTGTCCAGAGTGTTCTTCACTTTGCTCATCTTGCGTTCCATGGAATCCAATTCCGGCAACAACACAACATCGGCGCCGGACGGCTCTACGAGTTGATCCAGCCCCGCGCTGATATCGTCAAAGTACTTGGTGAACCATGAAAGAGAGAACCTAAGGAAGATCAGTGCGAAAACGATGACAGCAAGGAAAACATACAAGAGAGCATGATCACGGAGTACGGATTGGTAAAACTTGTCTGCGACGTAGCTGTCCAGACTAAACACTCTCTCCAGAAAACCGACAACGGTGGGCCGGACACTGAACATGGTCAGGAAGCACAGAAACAGCACGGATGCAACGGCAGCCAGAACAATCAGGAGCATCCCGCCAAAGACTCTTCTCTTTAGTCTTGAGTAATCGCCTCTATCCCTTCTCCTACTTATCAATCTTGTAGCCGACCCCCCACACCGTCTTGATATACTTGGGGCGCTCTGCGGAATCGTTCATTTTCTCGCGAAGATGGCGGATGTGCACCATCACTGTATTGCTGCTCGCGGTGTAGTATTTCTCGCCCCACACCTTGCAGAAAAGCTCTTCCGCGCTGATCACGCGCCCTCGGTTGGATGCCAGCACCCACAGGATGGAGAACTCCGTAGGGGTGAGGGGGAGAGGCTCTTCGTTGAGCGTGCATTCGTGGGCATCCTTGTCCAGAACCAGCCCGGAAAAGGCGATTTCGTTCTCCTCGCGCGGAGGTTCGGCGGGGTTATACTTGGTGAACCTGCGAAGCTGCGCCTTGACGCGGGCGACCATCTCGAGCGGTCGAAACGGCTTGGTGATGTAGTCGTCCGCGCCCAGCGCGAGACCGGTGATTTTGTCGATCTCCTCGCCCTTGGCGGTCAGCATGATGACTGGGAAGTTGTGTCTTTCCCGTATGCGCTGGCAGATTGTGAAACCGCTGACGTCTGGGAGCATCACGTCCAGAATCGCTAGGTCCACGTCTTCGGTATCTATAAAGCCCAGTGCGTCCTGGCCGGTGTAGAACTTGAAAACGGAGAAGTTCTCGTTCTTCAGGTAGAGTTCAATCAAGTCGGCGATGGCCCTCTCGTCGTCGACCACAAGTATCCGGCTGTGCATGGATGTCACCTCTTGCTTGTTCAACCATGCTTTCGACGTACGGAGGACGGGCACCTGCTGCGCTGGTCGTGTGCGTTCGGAGCCCGAGCATCTGAACAGGATCGCAATATGGCAATCTGGTGGAGGACATGGAGTTCTGCCGTTGAAATCATGTAAAATGTGCGTCTGCGGGCCTGGCCAGTACAGTCAGCTTGCATGGCTCGCGCTTCGGCAGATCATTGCTATACTGCAAAGCTAGGGAGGGGCCAGCTATTGAGAAGGGTGCCTGCGCAGAAGAGAATCAACCCCGTAATACGCATGTTGATCTCGGCCGTTCTGATTTTCGGCGCACTATATTGCATCGCCATACTCAGTCTCTTTGTGTTTGGCGAGACAACTGTAGGCGTGGTTGATAGCTACGCTAACAGGCGTGTGAATGCGAAGGATTATTCCGACAGGATGCGAAGCGTCACAGAGACATACCATTTCTATGTTGGCGGCAAACGATATACTGGTTTCGCTTCCTATCGCAGCGGTGAGATCGAGGCCGTGATAGTGAGGAGGGAAGACGAGCCGAAACGGGAGCCGATTCGCTACATGCCCATCCTGCCATACATAAACAGTCCGGAGCATCTGACCGATCTTGACTCATGGGGCGTGCTCTACTACTGCGGCGCAATACCGTTCTGCGTGTTGCTGTTGCTCTTGGCCAATGGATGGACGTTTTCCAGACCCGAAGCAAGTGAGAAAGGCAGCTGTCGAAGGCATGTCATAGTACGATGGGGAGAAGCATACGCCCTGAAGAGACGAGGTGCGCGAAGCACAGGCAACGCGGCGCTCCGCAAGGGACCCAGTGCGCCGGCTGAAAAGACCGTCTCGCCGCCGCGAGATGATACTCCTGGGCTCGTTGGATGGTCGTCCCGATGCGATGACCCGGCGATACTGGCGGCAGCGCAAAGCAACAGGAAATCGGCCATTGGCTGCGCATGGGCTCTGGCGTTCCTCTTTCCTCTGGGATTCGCTGTTGCGGGACTGTTTGTCGAGGAATTGCCGCTTGGCGAAGCGCTCATCATCGGCTCGGGGCTGGGCGCCCTGATGATGGTCATCAACTTGCTGCGTGCAAAGAGCATGAAAAAGCCTGCGTGGGAGGGCGTCGTCATCGAGAAGTACGAAAAGGACAAGCGCAAATACGATCGTTCAGACGATGTCACATACTATACGGAATTCGTGATTGTGATACAGACTACGACCGGCAGGAAGCACCGCATTGCCCGGGATAGCCACAGAGAAATGTATGATTACTTCAAAGTGGGCGACCGCGTACGTTATCACCCGGCTTTCGCCACTTACGAGAAGTTCGATAAGTCTCGGGACAGGATCATCTACTGCAATGTATGCTCGATGATGAACCCCATCTCAAATGATCGCTGCGAGCGATGTGCAAACCTGCTGTTCAAGTAGAAACGGTCGATTGTAGACGCTCTGCGAAAGGACTAGCGCTGGGCGTCGCCCAGCCTGCTCGTGGCCCCGCTGCGGATCGAAGGAGATCCATACGATGTGGCCTCTGCTTGGAACATGCCTGGCTGCTGCTACCATGCCTCTCTACCCTCGGGCCGGCCCCACGACACTTCAGCGTGGATGTTCGAAGCGCTGATCCTGGAAGAGAGATCGCCTATGGAGTAGCTCGTTCCACACGGGCTGATGACGATCTTTCCGTCGATGACGGACATCTCGGCCAGAGAGCCGGGCTCGAACCTGACCTCTGCAGTCTCATTCCACCCGTCCAGCTC
>DHON01000125.1 GCA_002409965.1 Firmicutes bacterium UBA5389 | reverse complement strand
CTCAACGCATTTGCGGAACTGCTGCGTGAGTGCTGACGTGAGTTGTCAACGATCCCAGCGTGTGATAGAATCAAGTGCAGTGTTGCGCAGTGTCGTGATGTATAGGGGGTTCCTATAGTGATCAGCACGGTTTTGATAGTCTTGGAGTTTGTGTTCTCCATAGCGCTTATAGTCATGGTCGTTCTTCAGCAGGCCAAGGGCGAGGGTCTGGGCGTGATAGGCGGAGGCGGGCAGCTCTTCTTCACCAAGAACAAGGGCCTCGAAGCCTTCCTCGAGAAGGCCACCACTTGGGTCGCAGCCGCCTTCCTGGTGGTCTCAGTTTTGTTCGCGTTGGTGTGAGCATAGCCGCGGACTCCTAGCCGGCGAATGGGCTTTTGAGGGCCTCGCACCTATTTTCCGGTGCGAGGTCTTTCTGTACCGAAAAGTCGCCCACAATTGACTTGTCAGAGGAGTATCGGCATGGGTCTGATGTGCAACCTCTTGAGGCAGGCCAGGCAGCGCCCTGAGGATATTGTCTTGGCGGACTCTGCCGGTCAGTCCATGACCTATGCTCAGCTGGCCACGGCTGCCTCTTCAGGCGCCGCCCGACTGCATGATGCCGGAATTGCGCCCGGCGACAGAGTGCTCGTGGGTCTGCCCAACGGGTTTGACTTTGTGCAGGCCTACTACTCGGTGATTGCATCGGGAGCCATCGCTGTTCCAGTCAATCCGCGTTTTCGCGCGTCTGAGATTGGGCGTATTGCACGGGACTCTGGGGCGGTGGCGGCCATCGCTGAGCCGGGCGCAGGCGCGCATGTGGAGGGCATTGCCCTTACCTGCGCTGACCTGGCCGATGATGCAACATGTGAAGCGGTTGTGGCGGGTCGTCCGGAGAGCGGCGCGACAGTCATCCTGTATACATCGGGCACCACCGGAAGGCCCAGGGGGGCCATGCTCTCAGGCGAAGGGCTGGCCTGCAATGCGCAGGCCATGGGGGAGGTCTCGTCTGCGCGCCCTCAAGATGTCCACCTCTGTACTCTTCCTTTGTATCATTCATTCGGCGCGACCGTGTCGATGAATATGCCGATTGCGACAGGCGGGAAGATCGTGTTCGCGCGCCAGTTCATACCGGCAGGCGTAGCCAGGCTCATTCGCAGTGTCCGTGGGACGGTGTGGGCTGGAGTGCCGGCCATGTTCGCGGCCATGGCGGAGTGTGAGAGCATTGACCGCGACGACCTGTGCAGCTTGCGGATGTGCATCTCGGGAGGAGCGGCTCTCTCCGACCGTGTTTTCCATGTCTTCAAGCAACGGTTCGGCATTGAGATAGCCGAGGGATACGGGCTCACAGAGGCATCGCCGGTGGTCACTGCCACGCGCGCGGGCGACCGCGTTGTCGCCGGAACTGTTGGGCCGCCTATTCCAGGGGTATCCGTGCGCATCGTCGATGAGTCCGGCGAAGAGGCGATGCGGGGGCAGGCAGGGGAAGTACACGCATCGGGCCCTGGCGTGATGCTGGGCTACTACGACTGCCCCGAGCAGACGCGTCAAGTTCTGCACGATGGTTGGGTGCGGACCGGCGACATAGGGCTGATAGACGCGCATGGCTATCTTCGCATTCTGGACAGAAAAAGCGATGTGATAAACACTGCAGGGTTCAAAGTGTACCCGGCCGAAGTCGAGGAGACCATAAGGCAGCACCCGGCAGTGAGCGAGGTTCTTGTGGTAGGACAACCCCATCCGGTCAGAGGCGAAGTGGTGGTCGCACATGCTCAGCTGAACCCGGGCTGCAACGCGTCTGAGCGGGAGATTGTCTTGTTCTGCAGGCGGCGGCTGGCCGACTACAAAGCCCCGGCCGTCGTAGTCTTCCATGAGGCGCTGCCTGCAGACGAAATGGGCAAACCTCTCAGGAAGCTTGTGCGCTTGGCGCAGGAGCCGGTACACGCAGTCGAGGAGCCAGGGAGGCAGGGGGCCGCGGGGCCGAGCGACCCGGGAGCTAAGGAGATGAAGGCATTGAACAGAGATGACGCTCTAGCCGCAGTGAGAGCCAACGTGTCCAACATCAATCTTGTCAAGCACATGGTGGCGGCCGAGGTGTGCATGCGCGCGCTTGCAGGCCGGTTCGGCGAGGATGAGCACAAGTGGGGGCTTGCAGGGCTGTTGCACGACATAGACTACGACAGCGCCGGCTCTGATCCGGCGCGCCATTCGCTGGTGGGCGCGGAGATGCTGGAAAAGATGGACGTGCATCCTGACGTGATCTACGCCGTCCGAGTACACAACGATTGCCATGGCTTGCCCAGAATTTCGGCCATGGACAAGGCTCTCTACGCTGTTGACCCTCTCACGGGGCTCATCGTGGCTGCCGCGCTCATTCACCCCGCCAAGAAGCTTGCAGCAATCGATGTCGGGTTCGTCGTGAATCGATATCACGAAAAGGGATTCGCCAGAGGCGCTAAGCGCGAGCAGATCGCCCTCTGTTCTGAGTTGGACATGGAGCTTTCCGACTTCGTGGAGGTGTGCCTGGAAGCTATGCAGCAGCACGCTGCGGAACTGGGCCTATGATGCGGGCGACGCGGGCGACGCGGGCGATGCGGGCCCGGCCGCTTGAGCAGCGCGGGCGCTCAGGCGGGGGCCTCGTTAGAATTGGGGGGTGTGATTGGTGGCGGATGAGAAGGCCTCGGAGAAGCTTGTAGCCTCAAATAGGAAGGCGAGGCACGAGTATTTCATCGAGGAGACATATGAGGCGGGCATCGCCCTCACCGGGACCGAAATCCAGAGCGTGAGGCAGGGCCGAGTCAGTCTGGGCGATGCCTATGCGGAAGTCAGGAACGGCGAGGTATTCTTGGTCAATTCGCACATAGCGGAGTACGACTATGGCAACAGGTTGAATCACAACCCCCGGCGCCCTAGGAAACTTCTGCTGCACAAGGTGGAGATAAGGCGTCTTGATTCACGGGTGAGGGAGCGAGGATACACCATAGTCCCTCTCAGGATGTATCTCCGACAGGGCCTGGCCAAGGTGGAAATCGGACTGGCTCGCGGCAAGAAGATGTGGGACAAGCGCGAAGACATTGCAAAGCGCGATGCCCAAAGAGAGATAGAGCGCACGTCCAAGATGTCCAGGCGCGATTAGGAGGATTCGATAGGGGCACGGCGCCCTTTCTTGAGCCAGCGTCCCGCAAGCCGCGCGAGCCCTCCTACGCCCCGATTTCGGGGCCTGCGGTGAGCATTATCATGCCGCTTCGGCAGGCGACCAGGAGGAAGGAACCCCAGGTCTTGATGTATCAATCGTTACGTGCACCCGATCGCGAATCGCGCGCACGAAGGATGCGTGTAAGTTTTGTAGGCAGTAGCAGTTGGAAAGGCTAGTGAACATTCCTAAGCGGGATAGTGGGCGGCAAGAAAGAAGCGCAGATTCTATCGGAAGGAATAGGCGCTCAGATGGACTAGGAGTTGAGGGCCTGGGCCCTCAACTCCTAAG
>DHON01000073.1 GCA_002409965.1 Firmicutes bacterium UBA5389 | reverse complement strand
AACCGCCTGAGTCATTTGACACAGGGTTCGCGCCAAGGCTGGGCAAAAAGACACAGGTTCGCCGCGACCGCCACCCCCTGGGATCCGCAGCCATTTAGTCCCACATCAAACCGTCAGCTACACGCGGCGGGCCGCGGCGCTCCTCCTTGCGCCAGCGGCCCGCACCACGCACAAGCCTTCCCGCGACCGGATTGCGGGGCCCGCGGTGAACATTATGTTAACCGCCTGAGTCATTTGACACAGGGTTCGCGCTAAGATTGGGTGCGGACGCGAACGGTGTCTGGCACGGGGGCCTGGCGCGGGCGCGGACTAGTGCGGGCGCGGACCCGCGCAGGCGATGGGCAACAATGACGAAATATCTGACGATCGTTGCAGGAGAAAGCGTTTGGGCCTCGAAATGATAGTCCAAGTGGAGTAGAGTGGAGCAAAGTGGTGGACTACGGTGTTCATAGGAGAGTTCCGGCACTCCCTGGACAACAAGGGGCGAATCATAGTGCCTTCCAGATTCCGCGAGGAACTCGATGGCAAGGTCATCCTGACTCGCGGCCTCGACACGTGCTTGTTCGGGTTCGCCGAGGGCGAATGGCGGAACCAAGAGCAGAAGCTCACTACGCTCCCGATGACCATGGCCGATGGGCGCGCCTTCTCCAGGTTGTTCTTCTCGGGCGCAAGCGAGTGTGAGCTCGACCGCCAAGGCAGAGCACTGATACCGCCTCATCTCAGGCAATACGCTCGCATCGAGCGGGATGTCGTGGTGATCGGCGTTTCGTCAAGGTTCGAGATATGGGCCCAAGAGCTATGGGAAGAGTATCTACTGCAGGTGTCGGGCTCCTACGAAACCATTGCGGAGAAGCTCGTGTCCTTGAGTTGATAACGGCGGCTTTCGCCAGCGGGCAGCCGCCGATGTAGCGGGAGCTGACCGATGGACTACAGACACCGACCAGTAATGGTAGAAGAGGTTATGAGTTACCTAGCGCCGGCTCCGGGCGATGTGATCGTCGACTGCACCCTGGGCGGCGCGGGCCATTCCAGGGTGATAGCCGGAGGGATTGGCCCCGAAGGCGTGCTCATCGGGATAGATCGTGACCGGCGAGCGCTGGAAGCGGCCGCGGTGGCGCTTGCCGACGCGCCGTGTCGGGTGTGCCTGGTGCACGGAGACTACGGCGACATAGAAGATCTTCTGCGGCAGCTGGGGCATGGCGCTCCGGACGGCGTCCTGTTCGACTTGGGGGTCAGCTCTCATCAGCTGGACGCGGCTGAACGCGGCTTCACCTATAGGGAGGACACCCCACTCGACATGCGGATGGACCAGGAAAGCCAGCTCACTGCGGCGCACATAGTCAACACGGCGTCAGTTCGCGACTTGGAGAGGGTAATCTTCGACTACGGTGAGGAACGGTGGGCCCGGCGCATTGCGCGCCGAATCGTCCAGGAGAGGCAGAAGGCCCCCATACTGACTACTGGGCGCCTTGTGCAAGTGATACTCGAGGCGGCGCCGGATGGGGCGACGCGGCGCGATGGGCCGCATCCCGCTCGCAGGACGTTCCAGGCCCTCAGAATAGCGGTCAACGATGAACTCGGTTCGGTTCGGAGGGGAACGGAAGGAGCGGTCAGGGCGGCCGCCTGCGGGGCGCGCATAGTGACCATCTCGTATCATTCGCTGGAAGACAGGATCGTCAAAGAGCTTTTCAGAGCCAGGGAGCGCCCGTGTTCCTGTCCGCCGTCTCTTCCGGCTTGCGTGTGCGGCCGGAGGAAGGCTCTCGAGGTGATCACGCGCAAGCCCGTTCGTCCTTCGGAGGATGAGGTGCGTGTGAATCCCAGGGCGCGAAGCGCCAAGCTCAGGGCGGCAATCAAAGTTCTAGGCCCGGGAGAGGATGAATAGTGATGGAGTGCAGTTATGCAAGAATTGGACAGCTAGGGCGCGAGTCGGCCAGGCGCAGATCGTCGCGGACCGCGCGGCTCATGGCCGCGTGCGGTCTCGTGGCTCTACTGGCTATTGCCCTCCCGGTCACCTTCGTCGCGCAGAGGGTTGAGATTGTGCGCGCAAGCGACAGACGCGATGAAGCCCGGGCACGGGCAGAGTCGCTCAAGAAGGAATGGGGACGCAAGTCGCTTGAGCTTGCCCGCGCTGAATCTCTGGATAGAGTGGACTGGGTGGCCCGGGCTGAGCTGGGGATGATCGATCCGCTCAGCACGGGAGTAGTGCTGGTGGACGCGCGCCCCGCGCCGGATTCAGTCGCCGCGGCAGTGCCGGCCGGCGGGACCGCCGCCGTATCAGAACCGCCCACTGTGCTTGCCAGCGTTGCCGGCGTTGTGGAGCAGATGGCAGTCGCGGCGGTATCAAATCTGGTTGCCGCGTGGTCTGTCGTTCCGCCGGCCCGGCTCCCGTCGGTGCTTGAGTGATCCAAATAACGTGTGGGGGCTTCTGTGGTGTCGGTTCGACGTGCATCTCGCCCATCATATCAGGCTTCGCCGTCGGTCATCGCGAGAAAGCGGGTCTATGTCCTCTTTATCCTGATGACTGGCGTTTTTATTGCGCTCATCTTCAGGTTGGGCTGGGTGCAGATTGTGAAGGGTCCCGAGCTTCACGCGCGCGCTCTGGAGCAGAGAATGCGGCCTGTTCCTGTGGATCCGAGGCGCGGCACGGTCTACGATAGAAACCTGCGGGAACTGGCCGTAAGCATTAGCGCCGATTCGGTCTATGCTATTCCGGCGGAAATTCGCGATCCAGTCGCCGCGGCGCGCCAGCTCGCATCGGTCTTGGAGATGGGGCAGGACACGCTCCTCGCGAAGCTCACCACTAGGCAGCAGACTGTGTGGCTCAAGCGCAAGGTGGAGCATGATGTGGCGGCGCGTATCAAGGAGATGTCGGCTCCGGGGATCGGGGTCGCCGAGAGCGGCCAGCGCTTCTACCCAAGGGACACCCTGGCAGCGCAGGTGATAGGTATCGCCGGGATCGACAACCAGGGCCTTGAAGGCCTGGAGCAGCTCTACGACTCGGAGCTCAGGGGCGTGCGCGGTCAGATAGTCGCTGAGCGCGACGCCACCGGCAAAGAGATACCCGAGGGAGAGCACTCCTACGCCCCCGCCAAGGACGGAAACAGCATCGTGCTCACCATCGATGAAGTGATACAGTACATATGCGAGCGCGAGCTGGAACGGGCAATAGCCGACACCCGATCCGAAAAAGGGATTATCCTGGCCATGGACCCGAAAACAGGCGAGGTCCTGGCGATGGCGATGCGCCCGACCTTCAACCCAAATGACTACGGCCGCTACCCCTCGAGCCTCCGTCGGAACATCGCCGTATGCGACATGTTGGAGCCAGGTTCCACGTTCAAGGTGGTAACTTCGGCGGCCGCGCTGGAAGAAGGGGTCGTCACGCCAACCACTGGGTTCTACGACGCGGGCCACATCAAGGTGGAAGATCGGACCATTCGGTGCTGGAAGGCTGGCGGTCACGGCTCCCAGACCTTCACCGAGGCCGTAGAGAACTCGTGCAACCCGGTGTTCGCTACCATCGCCATTAGGCTCGGGCCGGAGACGTTTGCCCGGTATGTCCGCGCGTTCGGCCTTACCGACAAGACGGGCATCGACTTTCCGGGGGAGGCCGTGGGCATGATGCACAGCGCGTCTCGGATGGGGCCGGTAGAATTGGCCACCAGCGGGTTCGGACAGGGGATTTCAGTCACCCCTCTCCAGCTCCTGAACGCACTGTGCGCCATCGCGAACGGCGGCACGCTCATGCAGCCGATGCTGGTTCGAGAGGTTCTCGATCCATCCGGCGCCCTGGTGCGCCAGTTCGCTCCCACCCGCATCAGGCAAGTCATATCGGAGCGAAGCGCCCGCCAGCTTTCTGCAATACTTGAGTCGGTGGTGGTCAACGGGTCGGGCGCGCGGGCGGCAGTTCCAGGCTACGCTGTGGCAGGGAAGACGGGCACAGCGCAGAAGCCTGAGCGTGGAAGGTACGGCGACAAGCGGGTGGCCTCGTTCATGGGCTACGCTCCGGCCAACGATCCGCGCGTGGCAGTCCTGGTCGTGCTGGACGAACCCAAGACCGACATCAAGTACGGCGGCGTGCTTGCCGCGCCCGCGTTTGCGGCTGTGATGCGGGATGTGCTGCGCTACATGGAAATTCCGCCGATGGACGTTGCGGGCGCGCCAACGCAGCAACTGGCGTCCATCGTGGCGACTG
Organism: Firmicutes bacterium UBA5389; assembly: GCA_002409965.1. GTDB lineage: Bacteria > Bacillota > DTU025 > DTU025 > DTU025 > UBA5389. The sequence continues at coordinate 17,812 of DHON01000073.1, read as the reverse complement.
TGCCTGACGTGATCGGCAAGACCAACCAGGAGTCGCTGGCCATGCTGCGCGCGGCCGGGTTCGGGGTTAGGGCGGAGGGCGCCGGCGATGTCGCGACCAACCAGGTCCCCAAAGCGGGCTCGCGCGTGGCTGCGGGGACGACCGTTGTCGTTTACTTTGGGCCTGAGGAACTATATGATCTCGAAGACGATTTTGTGGAAGTGCCGGACGTGACTGGGAAGACTCTTAAGGAGGCCGTGCTCCTCTTGGGCGCCCGAGGGCTTGCAGTGCAGCCTGAGGGGCGCGGCATCGTGTCGCGACAACAGCCTTCGGCCGGCGCCGCGGTCAGGCGGGGTTCGGCCATAACCATTACCCTAGAGGAATGAGAGATATGCCTGTGAAGACCCTGAATCAGCTGCTTGCGCGCCTAGACGCGCCTGAGATCGAAGGCGATGGGCAGACCCGGGTCACGAGCCTGGCTTACGACTCTCGCAAAGTGGCCGGCCCCGGCGCCCTCTTCGCGGCGTTCGAGGGGGCGCGCTTCGACGGTCACCGTTTCATTGCCGAGGCGGTTGAGAGCGGGGCAAGTGTGGTGTTGATTTCGCGTGGACGCGAGGTGGATGCGCCCGAGGGCGTCACCGTGGTGCGCGTGCCCGATACCCGTCGCGCGCTGGGGGTCATCGCCCGCGAGTTCTATGGCGACCCATCGGCGCGAATGGTGGTGGCCGGCGTAACCGGCACCAAAGGCAAGACCACTACCACGCACATCATCGCCCACATCCTGGAAACGGCGGGCATGTCCGCAGGGCTCATCGGCACAATTGGATACAGGACCGGATGCTCAGTCCGTCCGGCTCCCAATACCACGCCCGAGTCCGCCGACTTGCAGGAGATCTTCTACGAGATGCGCAGCGGCGGCCTGGGTCGGGCAGTGATGGAGGTCTCATCGCACGCCATCGCGCTCAGGCGCACAGAACTGGTCGACTTCGATGTCGCGGTCTTCACCAACATCGGCCACGACCATCTGGACTTTCACAGCACGGTGGACGAATACGCCGAGGCCAAGGCTGGGCTCTTCCGCGGGCTTGGACGCTTCGGCCCAAGATCCGGCAAGCCCTGGCCCAAATCGGCTGTGGTCAACATGGACGACCGATACTCGGTGAAGATGATGCAGGCGTCCCGGGCCTCGGGCGCCCACATCGTAGCATACTCAGCCGAGCCTGGGCGACGGCCGGACTACTGCGACGACCTGGCGGCGGCCGAGGAGGTCCGGATCGGGCCCAGCGGCATATCCTTAGCCGTGCGGCATGCTGACTCGGGCGAGCGCGTCCTGGTGAAATCGCGTCTGATGGGAGCGTTCAACGTGTACAACGTCCTGGCCGCCATGGCCGCCTCGTACGAACTTGGGGTATCCATGGAGCAGGCTGCGAGTGCGCTGGCCAGTTTCGCGGGCGTGCCCGGCAGGTTCCAGTCGGTCGATTTGGGCCAGGAATTCGCGGTCATAGTCGACTACGCGCATTCACCCGACTCTCTGGCGAACGTGCTGGCCACCGCGCGCGGGATCACCGAGGGCGCTGTGATCTGCGTGTTCGGCTGCGGCGGCGACCGCGACCGAACCAAGCGTCCGCTTATGGGCGGGATAGCGTCCCAGATGGCTGACTACTCCATCGTGACCTCCGACAACCCGCGCAGCGAGAATCCGGCGTCCATCGCCCGCGAAGTCACGGCGGGGATGGGGGCGGATCGGGAACGGTGGGCGGTGATCCTCGACCGGGCGGAGGCAATCCGCGAGGGCCTCAGGCGCGCACGCCCCGGCGACCTAGTGTTGATCGCGGGGAAAGGCCATGAGACGTATCAGATTTTCGCCGACCGTACCATCGATTTCGACGATGTTCAGACGGCGCAGGTTGTTCTGAAGGAGCTGATCGCGGGTGCTTGACTACACCCTAGCAGATGTCGCGCGCGCCGTGCGGGGCGAGTTGGTGCAGGGCTCGGCTTGCGCGCGGGTGTCGTCCGCCTCAATCGACAGCAGGACCATCGCCGATGGAGCGCTCTTTTTCGCCCTGCCCGGCGAGCGTGTTGACGGCCATGACTTCGTGAGCGCGGCCCGGGCGGCGGGAGCCACAGGAGCCGTGGTCTCAAAGACACGCGCTGTGGACTCCTACGGCGGCCTGCAGCGAGAGTTCGGCTTGATCATGGTGGATGACCCCATCCGAGCCCTCGGCGACTTGGCAGGATGGCACAGGCGCCTTATGGACGCCACGGTGATAGGGGTTACCGGCAGCGCGGGGAAGACTACGACCAAAGACATGATCGCGGCCGTGCTGCGGGCGGACCTTTCGGTGCTCGCTACAGAGGGCAACATGAACAACCAGATCGGGATGCCCCTGACGCTGCTTGGGCTGGAGCCTGACCACGATGCGGCGGTGCTGGAAATGGCCATGCGGGCGCCCGGGGAGATCGCCGCCCTGGCCCGCGTGGCGCGGCCGGACGCAGGCGTGATCACAAATGTTGGTCTCTCCCACATAGGACTGCTCGGTTCGCAGGACGGGATAGCCGATGCCAAGGCGGAGCTGATCTGCGCGCTGCCGGCCCACGGGTTTGCGGTTCTAAGCGGCGATGACCCGCGTGTCCGGGCCATGGAACGGTTCGCGCCCGGGCGGGCGGTGTTGTACGGGTTCTCTGGGGACTGCCGCATTCGGGCGATGGATGTAGTTCTCTCCGAGGAGGAGACGTCATTCGCGGTGGCCGTGGACGGGCAGGCTTTGTCCTCCATCAGGCTTGTGGTGCCGGTGCCCGGGCAGCACAACGTGCTAAATGCTCTGGCGGCCCTGGCGGTGGGCTGGCGCCTTGGGATCAGCTTCGAGGCGATGGCAGAGGGCCTGGCCTCGTTCAGGCCGTCTGCAATGAGAATGCATTTCCTGCAGGCGCCAGGCGGTTTCACGGTCATCGACGACTCCTACAACGCCAACCCGGCGTCTATGAGGTGTGCCATCGATGCCGCGCTGCAGCACGCAGGCGGGCGGCGGGTCATCGCAGTCCTCGGAGACATGCTCGAACTGGGCGATGCTGGGCCTTCTGTCCACGCCCGGCTGGGCGAGTACGCCGCAAATGCCGGGGTGTCGGCAGTGGTGGCCGTGGGGCCGCTGGCGGCGCGGGCACGAACATCGGCGGTGGAGGCCGGTCTCGATCCCAAGCTGTGCTGCGCGTGCGCTGACAACGCTTGCGCTGCGCGGGCCATCGGCGAGATAGCGGGCGCGGGCGATGTAGTGCTGGTGAAGGGATCGAGAGGAATGCGCATGGAGCAGATCGTCTCGGCTATCTCGGGCGCGTCGGGCGATTTCCGTGACGGTGATAGGTGATTGATGATGTCTGCAGTGGTTGTCCGATCTCTCATTGCATCTGCCATAGCTCTTGCGGCGGCCATGATTACAGCGCCGCCCATCATACGTTCCCTAACCCGCCTGAAGGTGGGGCAAGTGGTCAGAGACGATGGGCCCGCGTTGCATCTGAAGAAGATGGGAACCCCTACTATGGGCGGCGTCATCATGCTCATAGCCACATTAGCTGGGAGCCTAGCCGCAGCTGGGTCGCCTTCGCGCGAACTGGCATGGGCACTCTTTGTCAGCACCGGATGCGGCCTGATCGGAATGGTGGACGACTACATCTCCGTCGTCGCCCACCGACCGCTCGGTCTTCGGGCTCGGCAGAAACTGCTGCTCCAGTTGATGCTGGGGCTGCTTTTGGGCGCCTATGGCTACGTCACGCCCGGGGTGGGGTCGGCTATTGCGATCCCCTTTGCCCGAGGTGTTCAGATTGACCTTGGGGTATGGTACATACCCTTCGTGGCGCTGGTGCTGGTGTCGACGACCAACGCGGTGAACCTCACCGATGGTCTGGACGGTCTGGCCGGCGGAACTGTAGCCATTGCAGCCTTTGCCTACGTAGCTATCGCGTCCCGGCTCAACCTGCCGGCAGTGGGCGTGTTCGCGGGCGCCCTGGGCGGGGCGTGCCTCGGTTTCGTATGGTGGAACGCCCATCCGGCGGCAGTGATCATGGGCGATACCGGGTCGCTGGCGCTGGGCGCAGCTCTGGCATCCATGGCGGTAATGACAAGAACAGAGCTGCTCTTGGTCATGATCGGAGGCGTGTTCGTGGCCGAGACTCTATCTGTGGTGGTCCAGGTGATCTCGTTTCGGCTCACCCGCAGGCGGGTGTTTCGGATGGCGCCGCTTCATCACCATTTTGAGCTCGCGGGAGTGGCAGAGCCCAAAATCGTTGTTCGGTTCTGGATTGCCGCCGCGTTCTTTGCCGCGCTGGGATGCGCAGGACTGTAGACCGAGCTGCGTAGGGATGTTGAGTTGAAAGGAGGGACGCCGGCTCGCCGGCGGGCACAGCATGAGTGAGCACAGGGGCCTTCCTGACCTGATGATATTCATCGCCGTGCTTGCGCTGCTCAGCATCGGCATAGTGATGGTGTTCAGCGCGAGTTCAGTCATGGCCTACCACGAGCTGGGCGACCCGTACTACTACCTGAAACGCCAGTCGATGTGGGCCGTCATCGGCCTCGCAGCCCTGGTCATCTGCATGAACATCGACTACCACGTGTGGGCCAAGCTCGCGGGCCCGCTGATGATACTGTCCGTAGTCGCCCTGGTCTTGGTGCTCGTGCCGGGCGTTGGGGTTCTGATATCTGGTTCCCGGCGATGGCTGGGAGTCGGTCCGGTGCGGGTGCAGCCATCGGAATTCGCTAAGCTGTCAGTGGTCGTCTTTCTGGCGGCCTACCTGTCGGCATCGCCTGGGCGGGTCAAGAACGCTGTTCGTGGGGTATTCATGCCTCTGGCGCTTGTAGGCGCATGTGTGCTGCTGGTTCTGCGCGAGCCCGACCTGGGCACCTCCATAGGCATGGCGGGTGTGGCGTGGCTTATGCTGATGACCGCCGGCGCCGACCTCGGCTGGCTCTTCGGTCTGGCGGCAATGACCGTGCCGGCGGTATACCTTTATGCCAAACACGACCCGGTGCGGATCAGACGCCTCACTTCATTCCTGGACCCCTGGGACGATCCGCTCGACTCGGGTTTCCACATTATCCAGTCCCTCCTGGCGCTGGGCTCAGGCGGGCTTGTCGGGACGGGGCTCGGGCTGTCGAGGCAGAAGTTCTACTACCTGCCTGAGCAGCACACGGACTTCATATTCGCCATCATCGGCGAGGAGCTGGGCTTCTTGGGCGCGGCCACCGTTGTGTTCCTCTACGGGTTATTCGCGTGGCGTGGGTTCAGAGCCTCGCTCAATGCCCCCGATGCCTTCGGATCGCTGCTTGCATCGGGCATCACCATAATGGTGGCTCTGCAGGCGACGATGAACATCGCAGTTGTCACCGGCTCAATGCCCATTACCGGCATCACGTTGCCCCTGATAAGCTCGGGGGGGTCTTCCCTCGTGCCTATGCTGGCGGGCGTGGGCATACTGCTCAACGTGACGCGTCATGCAGGACAGAGATAGGCGGGAGTTGCATCAAGTGAAGGATCCGAAAGCCGGCGATGCAGTCGGCGGACGCAAGCGGTTTTTGCTGGCCGGAGGCGGCACCGGCGGACACATCTATCCCGCGCTCTCAATCGCCCGGGAACTTCTGTCGCGATATCCTGGGGCCCAGATGCTGTTCATCGGAGGTCGGCGCGGCCTCGAAGGCGAACTCATCCCCAGAGAGGGCTTTGCGTTCAAGGCCATCGCCGTATCGGGCTTTGAGCGCAGATTGTCGCTGGACACACTGGTTACCGCTGCCCGTGCAGGCTGGGGCGTGGCGCAGTCGCTGTCCATAGTGGCGCGATTTTCCCCGGATGCGGCTATAGGCACCGGCGGGTATGCATCGGGCCCGGCCATGCTGGCCGCGTCTATGCTGGGTGTGCCGGTGCTCATACACGAGCAGAACGTGGTGCCCGGCGCCGCCAATAGGATGCTGTCGGGGCGCGCTTCCATCGTCGCTATCAGCTGGGAAGAGTCGCGCAAGTATCTCAAACGCCCCGCGACGGCCGTGCTCACTGGCAATCCAGTCCGCCCAGAGTTGTTGACTGCCACACGTGAGGAAGGGCTTCGAGCATTCGGCCTCGACGGATCCAGGCCGGTAGTGCTGGCGTTCGGAGGCAGCCAGGGCTCGGACAGCATCAACCGGGCGTTCATTGGCGCCCTGCCGGCGCTTCTGACTCTGGGCAACGCCCAGTTCGTGCTGGCAACGGGCAAAGACAAATTCGAAGAATCGGTCGCCCTCGCGCGCGATGCGGGAGTACCTACAGCTATTTCCTCAGACGGAATAGCCAGGGCAGGGCGGGGGGACATTATCATCATGCCATACATTTACAATATGCCGCAGGCCCTCGCCTGTGCTGACTTGGCGCTGGCTCGATCCGGCGCGATAACCCTTGCGGAACTGGCTGTCCGGGGAGTGCCCGCAGTGCTGGTCCCGCACCCGAACGTCCCCGACAACGTGCAAGAGAGGAACGCGCGGGCGATGGAATCGCGGGGGGCGGCGCGCGTGGTGTTGGATCGAGAACTGGAACCAGCGGCGCTGGCAGGCATTATCGGATCCCTCATTTCGGACCCCGGCGCCCGCCGAGCGATGGGCGCCGCTTCGCGTTCGGCGGGCATACCCGATGCAGGCCGGCGGGCGGCCGACTGCGTGGAGCGGATCATGAGGCGCGCCGCCCAGTAGCCCGCAGCACGCTGGGCAAGCGGGCCAAAAGGCACAGGACATGCTCCCGGATAGGCCTTTGGGCATACGATAGAGTCGTCGGGGGCGCGCAAGCGGCAGAAGAGGTGCAGTCCATGGAACAAGACGAACGCATACACTTCATAGGAATCGGCGGCAGCGGGATGAGTCCCCTTGCGCAGATCATGTCCGGTCTGGGCTGGCGCGTGTCGGGTTCGGACATACGTTTTTCCCCACATCTCGCAGACCTTGCGGCCCTGGGCGCTCGAGTTTATCAGGGCCACGATCCTTCTGTGGTCCGGGGCGCGACCTCGGTTGTGGTGTCGGCGGCGGTGCCAGCCGACGATCCGGAGCTTGCCGCCGCGCGCTCGCTGGGGATACGCGTAATCACCAGGGCTGAGCTCCTTGGCGAGATCATGAGGCCCCGCCGCGGGATAGCGGTTACGGGTACACACGGCAAGACAACCACTAGCGCCATGATAGCGCAGATCATGGAGGAGGCTGGGCTCGACCCCACCGTAGCGGTGGGGGCCGGACTGCCGTGGGTTGCAAGCGGCGGAAAGGCGGGGAGCGGCGAGTTCATGGTGGCAGAGGCAGACGAAGCCTACCGGTCCTTTCTCAATCTCGATCCGGAGGTTGCCGTAGTCACCAACATCGACGACGACCACCGCGACCATTACGGCTCGTTCGAGGCCATAGTGAGCGCGTTCACGCAGTTTCTTCAGAGGATCAAGCCCCTGGGCATCGCCGTGCTGTGCGCTGACGATCCCAATGTAGCTCGCGCAGCGTCTGGGCTGGAGCGGACGGTAGTCCGGTACGGGACGGCGGTCGAGGCCGACTACACCATGTCAGAGCCGCGCTCGATGGGACTGGGCTCGCGATTCACGGTCGCGCGCCGCGGAAGGCCCATGGGACAGGTTGAGCTTTCGGTGCCCGGGATGCATAACATGAGTAATGCCATGGCCGCGATCGCCGTCTGCGACCAACTCGGTATCGACTTCGACCTGGTGCGATCGGGACTCGCGCGGTTCTTTGGGGCGGACCGCAGATGCCAGGTGTTGGCCCGTACGCCCGATGTTACGCTCATCGACGATTACGCGCATCACCCTGCCGAGATACGAGCGACCCTGGCCGCGCTGCGGCAGGCGGCAAGCGGGAGATTGGTGGCTGTGTTCCAGCCCCAACGCTTCTCCAGAACTAGGCTGTTGCACGACGAATTCGTCCGTTCGTTCAGCCTCGCGGATGTGATCGCAGTAACTGAAATCTACTATGAGGGCACCGGAGAATTGCCCATGCCCGGCATCACCGGGCAACACCTGGCCCAGAGCATCGAGGCATATGAAGGCAGGCCAGTGGTCTTCCTGCCCGACCGGGACGCTCTCGAGGGTTTCCTAAGAGGCGCCGTCATTCCCGGCGATACCATCGTCACGATGGGCGCGGGCGACATATACAGGACATCGCGGCGTTTCGCCGAAGAGCTACTGCGCTCGGGGGCGCGACCCGGGCCATCGGAAGACGGGCGGTGGTAACTCGATGACGAGCATGGTCAGCGGCGAACAGGCAAGGCGTCTCGAGAAGGCTTACGGCGGGAAGGTCATGATATCCGAGCCGATGAAGAAGCACACGTCGTTTCAGATCGGCGGACCGGCTGACGCGCTTGTGGAGCCGCACGATGTGGAGGCCCTGCGGAGGGTGTTGCAGTGGGCATGGAGCGAGAGCCTGCCCGTTTTCGTTCTGGGCAACGGAACTAACCTGCTCGTGGCGGACGAGGGGATTCGGGGAATCGTGGTCAGAGTGGGGCCGGGCCTTGACGGCATCACATTCGAAGGCGAGTGCGTCAGGGCGGGGACGGGAGTGAGCTTGCCCGCTCTGGCCAGAGAGTGTGCCGACCACGGGCTTTCGGGGTTCGAGTGGGCGGTGGGGATACCCGGCTCGCTGGGGGGCGCGCTGACCATGAATGCGGGCGCATACAGCCACACGGTGGGGGATGTGACCCGGGAGGTAAGAATGGTCGGTCTGGACGGCGCCCTCTCGGTGAAGACAGGCGAAGAAATGCAGTTCGCGCAGAGGTCCAGTCGGCTTTCGCACGGCGATTCAATAGCGTACCAAGCACTGCTCGCCCTGCGTCCGGCAGATCCCGGGAGTGTCCGCGCCCGCATGGCGGAGTACATGAAAGACAGAAAGGTCAAGCAACCTCTCCACTTGCCCAGCGCGGGATGCGTGTTCCAGAACCCATCGGGCCGGGGGGCCGGCAGATACATAGACGCGGCTGGGCTCAAGGGGCTTCGAGTAGGAGGGGCCGAGGTGTCGCAGGTTCACGCCAATTTCATCGTCAACGCAGGGGGCGCCACCGCCCGCGATGTGCTTATCCTGATGGGCGTGATCCGGCGAACCGTCTACGAGAAGTTCGGCGTAGACCTGGTGCCCGAGGTGCGGGTAGTAGGCGGCTAGGTTGGCCGCCGCGTCCGTCCAATAAGGCTTCGAGGTGGAACTAATGGAGTCGCTCAGGATAGAAGGAGGCCGAGAGCTTCGCGGGAGGGTGTCGGCGCCCGGCGCCAAGAACTCCTGCCTTAAGCTGCTGGCCCTATGCATAATGGCCTCTTCCGAGTGCACTATCGTCAACGTGCCTTCCATCACCGATGTCGATACCATGTGCGACTTGCTCAGGGCGATAGGAGCGGGCGTTCGGCGCCGGTCGGGCTCGGTCGTGTCGGTCGACCCGGCTTCCATGGCATCCACCCGCCTGCCTGAGCAGCTGGTCAGGTGCATGCGTGCCTCAGTGCAGGTACTGGGGCCGCTGCTCGCCAGATTCGGCGAAGTGCAGATGCCGTATCCCGGCGGATGCCCTATAGGGTCTCGTCCCATAGACCTGCATCTCAGAGGGCTTGCCGCAATGGGCGCTCAGTTCTCTGAGGAGCACGGCTACATCACCGGGCGCGCGGATCGCCTGGTCGGGACGGAGATACATCTGGACTTTCCGAGTGTAGGCGCGACCGAGAACCTAATGGCCGCGGCATGCCTGGCGGCTGGGACCACGGTGATACGCAACGCGGCCCGCGAGCCTGAGATAGTGGACCAACAGAACTTCCTCACGCGGCTGGGGGCGCAGATCCGGGGCGCCGGCACTGACACAATCAGGATCACCGGCGCGCCGCAGCTCGGCGCCACTACCTACCCTGTGATGCCCGACAGAATACAGGCTGGGACCTACATGATTGCCGCCGCTGCTACCCGAGGCGATGTAACAGTCACCGACGTGGTTCCGGAGCATCTGGACGCGCTTGCGTCCAAGCTGGCCGAGGCGGGCGCGGCCGTGATAACTTCGGAAGATTCTGTGAGGGTTGCCATGGGCGATAGGCCGGCGCCGATCACAGTCAAGAGCATGCCCTATCCGGGATTCGCCACCGACCTGCAGGCGCCCATGGCCGCCATGCTCACAGTGGGCCGGGGCACGTCCGTCGTCACCGAGAACATCTTTAGCAACAGGTTCCGTTACGCAGACGAGCTCGGCCGCATGGGCGCTCAGATCTCAGTGGACGGCAGGACCGCCATAATCCGCGGAGCGGGGGAGTTGACGGGCGCACGGGTCGTAGCCCCCGACCTACGCGCAGGGGCTGCCCTGATAATTGCGGGGCTCATGGCTCGCGGCGAGACCATTGTCGACGGTGTGGAGCACATCACACGAGGCTATGACGGTCTCCGGGAAAGACTGGCGTCGTGCGGGGCCCGCATCGACTACACTTCGGGCGCCCCGACCGCATCTGCGTCTGCACCGGGATCGGCATCGGCATCGGTGTTGGCGGCGTCCGGTGGCTCGTGAAATCCCCTTCAGGCATGGTATAATGGGTCAGGCTGGTCGCGCCGGGCGGAGGTGCAAGCTGTGCCTGACCATTCTGATACATCTGAGACGCCGGAGCGCCAGTGGATGATGGCGTTTCCCGCTATCGCGTTCCTTTTCGTCGTTCTGTGTATCGTCGCCTTCTTGCATTCTCCGTACTTTGAGATCAGGCAGGTGCGCGTGAGCGGCGCCAACTACCTCTCAGAGTACGAGGTACTGCTGATCGCGGATATCCCGGAAAAGGCCAACGTGTTTCTCATCCCCACGAAGCGAATTGAGCAGAGGCTCGCCGCCACGCCCAGGATACGCAAGGCCCGCGTGGAGAGGGTCATCCCCGACACGCTCCAGATACGTCTGGAGGAGCGTACCACCGCGGTGTACATGCCATATGGAGGCTACTTCATCGATATCGACGAGTTCGGCTCTGCGATTGCTGTGTCAGAGGCGGTTACTGACCCGGATGTGCCTCTGCTTGTCGGGGTGGTTCCCACATACGTGGCCGTTGGCGAGCGCGTCAAGCCTGAAGCGCCTGTGGTTTGCGGGGCAGCGGTCGGGGCCGCTCTAGTAAGGCAGAGGATACCGAACCTGTCGGAGGTGGACGTGTCCTCCCCTCAAGACGTGGTGATAAGGACGTCCGATGGTATCCGCGTGCTGGCGGGCGGCTCGGAGGACATCGAGGAGCGCGTGCGTCTTCTCGATTCGATCTTGGCCTCAGTCAGGGAACGAGGAGTGCCGGTGGATTACATCGATGTCCGAGTGGAGGCCAAGCCCGTGACAAGGACGATGAGATAAACCGGCGGACGCAAGAGGGAAATGGACGGAGTTCTAGAATCATGCAACGATACGGCGACCCGGTTCGGCGCGGGCGGAGGGAGCTAGTTTGGGCAAGAGAGACATTAAAGTCGGGCTCGATATCGGATCGAGCAAGGTATGCGTGATCATATGCGAGCAACGCGACGACTCGTCCCTGGATGTGGTGGGCATGGGAGTCAGCCCGTCCGCGGGCCTCAGGCGCGGAGTGATCGTAGATATTGATTCCGCTGCGGCGGCCATATCCGATGCCGCTGCGCGGGCGGAGAACATGTCGGGCTGTGCTCTGGTTTCGGCGGTGGCCAGCGTGTCGGGAGCGCATGCAGCCACTACATACAGCAAGGGGATCGTGGCTGTGGGCAGGCCCGACAAGGAGATCGGCCAAGACGACGTGGAAAGGGTGCTCGACGCCTCCAGGGTGGTTGCGATTCCGCCGGATCGCGAGGTCATCCATGTGCTCCCGCGGGAGTTCGTGATAGACGGGTGCCGCGGCATCCGCCGCCCGGTGGGAATGTCGGGCATACGGCTTGAGGTTGAGACGTGCATAATCACCGGTTCGTCCACGTCTATTCAGAACGTGCGCCGCGCGGCGGCGCGCGTGGGGCTCGACATCGATCAGCTGGTTCTGCAACCCATCGCGGCTGCCGAGGCAGTGCTGACCGACTCCGAGAAGAACCTGGGCGCCCTGATGATCGATATCGGCGGCGCCACCACCGACATCGCGTTCTACCTCGACGGTACCTTGCAGCATACGGCGGTGATACCCGTGGGCGGAAGCCATATGACCAACGATGTTGCTCTGGTGCTGCGTCTGCCTGTGGGCTACGCCGAGGAGCTCAAGATCAAGTACGGCGCGGCCCGAGCCGATATGGTGGAACCCGAAGAGATGTGCGGAAACGACATGGGAGTGTCGCGCTATAAGCTGTGCCAGATAATCGAGGCGCGGGTGTACGAGATAATGGAGATGGTCAAAGCTGAAGTGGACGCTCGCGGCTTCGCCGGGCAACTGCCTGCGGGGATCGTAGTGACCGGCGCCGCCGCTCTCATGCGCGGAGTCGTTGAGGCGGCACAGGACGTGCTGAAACTGCCGTCGCGCCTGGGCGTTCCTACTGGGGTATCGGGCATGGCTGATGTCGTTGCAAGCCCTGCGTACGCCGCTGCTCTGGGTTTGGTGAAGTACGCGTGGGGCCAATCAGCCGCGGGGCCCGGGTCTGGCGGTCGGCGGCGAAGCGGATTCGCGGCGAACGTTCGCGACTGGTTCCGGGAGATATTCTCTGCATGAGGTGAGAGCTGCAAGGGGGATGCGAGGTGTTTGAACTAGAGGTTGAAGTCGATCACCTGGCCAGCATTAAGGTGGTAGGTGTAGGCGGAGGCGGCAGCAACGCCATAAACAGGATGATCAGCGCTGGGCTCCGAGGGGTCGAGTTCGTCGCCCTGAACACGGATGCCCAGGCTCTGAGCATGGCGGATGCTCCCAACAAGATACAGATCGGCGAGAAGCTCACCAAGGGGCTTGGCGCCGGAGCGAATCCCGAGATCGGCAAGAAGGCCGCCGAGGAGAGCCGCGAGCAGCTGGGGCAGGTGCTCGAAGGTGCCGACATGGTCTTCATCACCTGCGGGATGGGCGGGGGCACGGGCACGGGCGCCGCGCCCATCATTGCGGAGATCGCCAAGGAGCATGGGGCGCTTACAGTCGGCGTAGTGACCAAGCCGTTTGCTTTTGAGGGCAGGCGCCGAATGGCCCAGGCCGATCAGGGGATTTCCGCGCTTAAGGAAAAAGTCGACACGCTGATAGTCATTCCCAACGACCGTCTGCTGCAGGTAGTGGAGCGCAACACATCGATCCTGGAGGCGTTCCGAGTGGCAGACGATGTGCTGCGCCAGGGCGTTCAGGGCATCTCCGACCTGATCATCGTGCCGGGCCTGATCAACCTGGACTTCGCCGACGTCAGGACGATCATGACCGATGCGGGTTCGGCCCTGATGGGCATCGGTATCGCCTCAGGCGAGAACCGCGCTGCCGAAGCGGCTCGCACCGCCATATCCAGCCCATTGCTGGAGGCATCGATCGACGGGGCCAAGGGCGTCCTCATGAACATCACAGGCTCGTCCAACCTAGGGCTATTCGAAGTGAACGAAGCGGCCGAGATAGTATCGAGTTCGGCCGACTCCGATGCCCTCGTGATTTTCGGAGCCGTTATCGATGAATCCATGGGCGACGACCTCAAGGTCACCGTGATCGCTACGGGATTCGAAGCGGCGGCCCGTACCCAGGCTGTACCGGCGGGCGCGAGGCATCCCCAGCTAGATAGGGTTCAGATCAGGCCGCTGGGCGGCGGCGACGATCTGGATATCCCGCCTTTCCTAAGACGCGCTAAGTAAGGCCAGCGCTGCCGCTTTAACCGCATAATCCTGGCGCCGCACAGCGGCGCGCCGGCATCCGAGCAAGCCGGGCGCGCCGCATTTGCGTCTGGGGGTCGCCGGCTCTTTGCGCAATCCTTCGCGCCTCACGGAATCCTTCGCTCCAGCCATCGCCTGAAGCCGACACGTTTCGGAGTGAGGGGGTGCTACAGTGAATACAATTGCGTAGTAGGGGGTGCCGCAAGTGATCCTCATATATCTCGACTCCCTGCTGCTTGTGGCGGGCAGCACGTTCGCCCTTGACCTCGTCACTTTGTGGGCCGTGCGGCAGATCAGCGGCCGAGACGCGTCCGGGTGCAGGCTTGCGGCTGCGGCCGCATTCTCCACTGCAGTCTTCGTGACCTGGGTAGGCCTGGCGCAAGCGGGGCTGACCAACTTGAGGTCCGGCGCATCGCTTTTGGCCGCGGTCTTGGCGGCCGGCGGTTCAGTGATCTTCGTCTTTCCTGGGATGCCCCTGCGCTGCCTGGCCTCAGCGTTGTTCCACAGATACCTCCTGACTGCGCTGGCCGGAGGCGCGGCGACAGCCGCATACTCCGCCACCCGAGGAAGCCTGGCAGCCGCGTTCATCGCGGCCGTCGGAACAGTGGCCATGGCGGCCGAAGCAGGCTGGGGAGCAGTTCATCGCGGCATTCGCGATGGGCTGTTCGTGGTGCCTGTCCAGATCGATTTCGGCTCCGACCGCGTGTCGCTGCGGGCGCTCATCGACACCGGCAATCGCCTGCGCGACCCCGCATCCGGCAACCCCGTGATCATCGTGGAGTACGGCGCCATCGAATTCGCACTTCCTCGGGAGGTGAGGGGAGCTTTAGGCCAGTCCGGCGACGACTTTGCGGCGCGGGCCCGCGCAATCGCCGGTTCGGCCTGGTCATCGCGGTTCAGGGCCGTCCCGTACTCCTCCATAGGCCGGAAGCGAGGGATGATGGTGGGCTTCAGGCCCGACCAAGTACGTGTGGCGGACGGCAGGAGAACCGTCATTACATCGCGCGTTGTGGTATGCGTTCACACATCTGCACTCTGCCCGGGCGGAGACTACCGGGCGCTCGTCAACCCCGATATCCTGGCCGCCGCGTGAGTCCGCATAGGAGGCTTGCTCACATGGAGATAATCGAGAGAGCCCTCTGGATGATTCGACTTCTGCTCATAAGGATCCTGGGCAGGCTGGTCATCACGGAAGACGATTCCATCGGCTATGTGGGGAGTCATGAGACGCTTCCGGCGCCGCTTACCCCGGACGAGGAGGCTTGCCTGATTGGCCGGCTTGTGGACGGAGACGAGGACGTCCGGGCCGAACTGGTTGAGCGGAATCTGAGACTGGTCGTGTACATCGCTCGCAAGTTCGAAAGCACTGGAGTGGGCGTGGAAGACCTGGTGTCCATCGGCACTATCGGCCTGATCAAGGCGGTTAACACCTTCGATCCGGCCAAGCGGATCAAGCTTGCCACGTATGCGTCTAGGTGCATCGAAAACGAAATACTGATGCACCTTCGCAAGACCAACAGGATTCGCAGCGAGGTTTCGTTCGACGAACCGCTCAACATCGACTGGGACGGCAACGAGCTTCTCCTTTCTGATGTGTACGGAACCGACGACGACCTGATATACCAGGCTATCGAAGAGGAGGTAGACCGCGCCCTGCTCAACGAGGCTCTGGCTGGTCTGAGCGGCAGAGAGAAGCGGATCATGGAGTTGAGATTCGGCTTCCGCGATGGGGCCGAGAAGACGCAGAAAGAGGTAGCAGATCTGCTGGGAATCTCGCAATCATACATATCCAGACTGGAGAAGCGAATCCTGATCAAGCTGAGACACGAGATAGTCCGGGTCGAGTGATACTCCGCTTTGTCACAGCGCGTCCGCCTGAGGGAGACATCCCCCGGCCGGGCGCGTTTTGGCGTTGGCGCGCAATTCGCGCATATGGCGCAGAATAAACCTTGATCATCGGAGCAATACTCTTATTGCTGGGCTAGCGACTCGAAGTTCAGATTGTGGAGTTGTTCCGAAATGGCGCTGAACAAAGTAGAGATCTGCGGTGTCAATACCTCGAAACTCCCGGTGCTGTCGAGCGCCAAGATGCGTGAACTTCTGGAGGCAGTGCGCGACGGCGACGAGGAAGCCCGCGACAGGCTGATCTACAGCAACCTCCGGCTGGTGCTGTCGGTCATCCAACGCTTCACCAACAGAGGCGAGTACGTCGACGACCTCTTCCAGGTCGGGTGCATCGGCCTGATTAAGGCCATCGACAACTTCGACTTATCGCAGAACGTCAAGTTCTCCACATACGCCGTCCCCATGATCATCGGCGAAATCAGAAGGTATCTCAGGGACAATAACCCGATCCGAGTATCGCGTTCCCTGCGCGACATCGCCTACCGAGCCCTGCAGGTCCGCGACAGACTGGTCGCCGATGCTTCCCGAGAGCCGACCATAGGAGAAATCGCCGCCGCTATGGGAATGCCGCGCGAGGAGATCGTGTACGCCCTCGACGCGATACAAGAGCCAATATCCCTGTTCGAGCCGATATACCATGACGGCGGGGACCCAATCTACGTGATGGACCAGGTTTCGGACGATAAGAACCTCGACGCCAACTGGCTCGAAGGCATATCGATCAAAGAAGCCATGCTCAAACTGCCATCGCGGGAGCGACTGATCCTCCGTCTCCGGTTCTTCGAGGGCAGAACTCAGATGGAGGTGGCCGAGGAGATTGGGATCTCGCAGGCGCAAGTGTCCAGGTTGGAGAAGGCCGCCCTCAAACAGATGCGGACATCTATGTAGACGCGCTTACAGCCCATTGCGAAATGGATCGGGGAGGGAAGCAACATCAAACCGGATCTCGCCGTCAGGGTAATCACGTGCGCCGCTATACTAGCGTTGGCCTTCATCTGCCTGTCAGCGGCGGTCGCTCGCCCCTCTGGGGCGCGAGAGGATGCCGCGCCCGCCTACAACTCGTCCAACCTCATCCGGCTGCACGTTGTCGCGCCCGGGGACGATGCACAGAGCCAGCGGCTGAAATTGGCGGTGCGCGACACAGTGCTCGAAGAGACGGGCAAGCTCCTGCAATCGGCGGAGGATGTGCGCGATGCCGCTCGGATCCTCCGGGGCAACCTCTCGCACATAGAAACGTTGGCAAATGCGGCAGTCGCAAGGAGCGGCACTTCGTACCGAACGCGCGCTGGGTTGGGCATGTTCCCGTTCCCGAACGTCTCGTACGGCAGCGCCTCGCTTCCCGCCGGAGACTATCTCGCCCTGAAGGTAGAGATCGGCCCAGCTTTGGGTGCCAACTGGTGGTGCGTGCTGTTTCCGCCCCTATGCCCGGTGGACCTGGACAGAGCGCGCATCCTGGAAGTGGCGGCGGCTCCCCCGGGCAACCTCGATTCCCCGCGCGCGCCGATCCGCTCGGGCGGACGCCTGTTCACACTGGAGTTTGCGATGCATTGCAGCCCTTCCGCCGGTGCCTCCGCTCGGCGCGAGGCAGCGCTCTACCAAGCCGCAGTCAGCTCCCCGCGCCTGACCCTCGCCGCGTTCACCTGGGAACTCCCCGCCTGGGCCTGCCGCCTCCTGAAATGGCCCGAACTCCAACAAGCACGCAGCCGGTAACCTACCCTCTTGTTCATCACGCGACCTGCGAGCCTTCTCGCTTGGCTTCGCGCTGCCGGTTGCAGCCACCCACAGTTGCATTCATTGCTCTCCGGCACCCATCCGCCGCCTCCTGCATACAATGTGGAGGGCCATCTTCACCAGCAGGGGGTGCCATCATGATCCTCCGAGCTTCCGAACTCCGCGTGAAAGAAGTCGTCAGCGTCAACGACGGCAAGCGGCTAGGCTACATATTCGACCTCGAGATCGACATGGACACAGGCAAGATCGCCAGCTTCGTCATCCCCGGAGGCAGCAGGATTCTGGGCTTTCTGGGGCGTGGAGGCGAACTCGTCCTTGACTGGGAAGACATCAAGAAAGTCGGCAAAGACGTGGTTCTCGTTGACGATTCCCGTCTGCTGAACACCGGAAGCTACACACCAGGCTAACGAGTCGTTGGCGTTGGGGGCGCGAACCTGCGTCATTTT
>DHON01000107.1 GCA_002409965.1 Firmicutes bacterium UBA5389 | reverse complement strand
TGTCGTACGAATCGCATCTGAGTTGCGCCTCCCCCAACGCCCAACAGGCGTCTAGCAGGGATTATAGCGCAAGCTGGCATATCGCGCAAAGACCAATTGAGAACTGCTTAGTCGATGGACTTGATCCTGCGTTGCACATAGGCAATCAGGACTATGACGAAAATGGACATCTTATCGTGTCAGTCCATTCCTCCGATAATCTCAGTCGAGATGGGTTACGGGCACCAGGACCGCGGGCGCTTCGCAGCAAACCCCACGGCCCTTCGAAAAAAACTTTCATGTTTCAGAAGGAATTTCCGAACTCGCTGCCGAATTGGGCTGTACACTCGCTCGGCGGGCCGCAAGTCTCTTCGGCACAACCCTGGGCTTAATGGCATTCACGGTATTCATGGGCCCATCGGCCCAGCTCAGCTGCGGTCCATAGTCCTCGGAGCACAGTTTCTGCAGGTCAAAAACCCGGCCATTCGGGATTTTCGGGAACGGGTCTCGCAGTTCAGAACGTGTAGCGGAGGGAGGAAGCTGTATGGCGAAACGAATCGCGCACTACATCAACCAGTTCTACGGCGGAATCGGCGGCGAGGAAGCCGCGGACACGCCGCTCGAGATCAAGGACGGGTTCATCGGGCCCGGCATGGCGCTCCAACGGGAACTCGGCGAAGGCTACGAAATCGTGATGACCATCGTCTGCGGGGACAACTACTACGCCGAAAACAGCGACTGCGTTACTGACACGGTATGCAAGGCTATTGGTGAGAAGGGCATAGACCTGCTGGTAGCGGGGCCGGCTTTCAATGCCGGACGCTACGGACTGGCCTGCGGCGGGATCTGCGCCGCTGTGGCCCGGCGCCTGGGCATCCCCGCGGTTACAGCGATGTACCGCGAGAACCCTGCAGTGGAAATGTACAGGAAGGACCTCTTCATCGTGGCTACGGCGGCTTCGGCGGCCGGCATGAGGGACGCCATGCGCAATGTGGCGCGGTTGGCAAAGAAAATGGCAAGCGGCGAGGCGATTCTGTCGGCCAAGGAGGAAGGCTATGTCCCCCGAGGCAGACGGCTCAATCAGCTGGCGGATAGGCCTGCAGCCGTGAGAGCAGTGGAGATGCTGCACAAAAAGCTTGCGGGCGAGCCCTACACCACAGAGACACCTGTGGAAAGTTACGAGAGTGTCGCTCCCGCCAAACCGATCAAGAATCTTGCTCAGGCGACCATAGCTCTGGTGACCGAGGCGGGTATCGTCCCCTTTGGGAACCCGGACAGAATCAGGCACGCCAACGCAACCAACTGGGCGTCGTACTCCCTGAAGGGCATCGACGGTCTGGAAAGCGGACAGTACGAAGCCGTTCATGGAGGGTTCGACGCCAGTTTCGCCAACGAGGACCCGGATAGAGTCCTGCCTGTGGACGCCATGAGGTTCTTCGAAACACAGGGCTACATCGGCAAGCTGCATGATACTTACTACGCCACCGTGGGCAACGGCACCCCCGTGGAAAGAAGCGCGGAATTCGGTGCCCAAATGGCCCAGGAACTGCTTGAGTCTGGAGTGCATGGAGTTCTCATCCCATCCAGCTGAGCGACTGGCACGCGTTGCGGCGCAACGCTAGCGAAAGAAATAGAAAGGGCCGGGATCCCCGCAGCATGCATTACGGCAATGAGCTCAATCGCGGAAGCGGTTGGAGCAAGCAGAATCGTCATCGGCGGTCGCATTCCCTATATGTGCAGCGACGCCTCTCTTCCCCGGGATCGAGAAATCGAGTACAGAAGGAAGCTCATCAAGGTTGCACTCGATTCTCTGTGTACCGAGGTTGAGAAACCGACATTGTTCTCTCCGTGAAACGGCTGAGGATTTGAGAGGAGGCAGGCCTCATGAAACTGAACCTAGGCACTTTCAAAGTCACGGACGTTGTCTTGGGCCGTGGAACATCATTCGCCAACGGGGTTCTCGTAGTCAATGAACAGGAGATCCGGGACCTGGTGGCACAGGACAGCAACCTGGCCTCCGTGCAAGTCGACATCGTCAGACCCGGAGAGCCGAAGAGGATCATCCACGTCCTGGACGTCATCGAACCGCGTACCAAACTGGACAGTGGGCTTGAATCCTTTCCCGGGCTCATGTCCGCTCCCGTGACAGTCGGGAGAGGGACAACGTATCGCCTGAGTGGAGTCGCAGTGGTGGAGAGCGCAGAGTTGCCCTGGGATGCCGGCGGACTGCTGATACCCCGCGAAGGGATCATCGACATGGCCGGACCCGGCAGATACTATAGCCCCTTTCACGAGACCATCAATGTTGTTCTCCGCTTCGAGCTGGCTGAAGGCAAATCCGACGTGGAGTATGACGCATCTGTCCGCATAGCAGGCATTAAGGTATCCAAATACCTGGCGGAGACGGTTCGCGATCTGACACCCGACATGATGGAAGTCTTCAGCACCGAAAACAGGCGGAGCGATCTTCCGAATGTAGTCTACATCCACCAGTATCAGTCGCAGGGAACGTACGCCCATACATATTGCTATGGCAAGCACATGTATGAGAATCTGCCTACGGTGATCAACCCCAATGAGATGATCGACGGCGCCCTGGTCAGCGGGAATTACGCCTACGCCTGCTTTAAGACCCCGACCTATCTGCACTGCAACAACCCCGTCATGCTGGAACTGTATAGGGGCCACGGTATCGATCACAATTTCGCCGGGGTGGTCATTGCGCGGGGGCACAACTACACGTTCGACGAGAAAGTGCGTTCTGCGCAGTATGCGGCAAAACTGGCCAAAGAACTCGACGCCCACGGCGCCGTCATAACATGGGAAGGCGGCGGCAACTCGGCTATCGAAGCGATGCAGACGGTCAAGGCATGCGAGGAGTTGGGAATCAAGACGGTGATCATAGCGTATGAGATGGGCGGGCCCGAGGGGGATGACGTTGCCTTGCTGGACAGCGTGGAGGAGGCTGACGCGATAGTGAGCGCGGGGAGCATCGAGAAGAGGATATCGCTTCCGCGGCTCACGCCGGTGGGAGGTAGCCAGCTCAGACTGGCCAGGGAACTGGGCGGGATCGGGGTAGACGCATCGGGCGAGCTGAAGTTCGACATCTCCCATGAGATGTATTGCGGCGCCAACCAGACGGGCTTTGGGCTGCTTACCGCGGAAGATTACTAGCGCCGGACGGCAGCTTTTGGAGGGGGCACAGACTATGAACCCGTATGACTACGTGAAGAAAGAACCCTACAAGCTCTACATAGGCGGCAAGTTCGTCCCGTCCGTGTCCGGACGGACTTTCGATATCACTAACCCTGCCAACAACGAGGCATTCGCCACAGCCTACAGTGGCGACAGAGCAGATGTTGACAAAGCCATTTCAGCAGCCAGAGATGCTTTCGACCACGGCCCTTGGGGCAAGATGACCAACCGCCAAAGAAGCCGGCTCTTGCTTGAGGCCAGAGACCTCTTGTCGCAGCGGTCGGAGGAATTCGCCGCGCTGGAAGCATTGGATTGCGGGAAGATCTTCGCCGGCGCTTTGCACTATGACGTGGCTCAAGCGCTGGACGGTTTCGAGTACAGCGCAGGCAAAGCTCGTTGCCTGGAAGGCAAGGTCGTGCCGGTCGATGGGGACGGCCGGTACCTCAACTATGTGATGTGGCAGCCCTACGGGGTAATTGGCGAGATACTGCCATGGAACTGCCCGCTCATGATGGGCACAGGGAAAATAGCGTCCATTCTGGCGGCAGGCAATACTGTTATCGTAAAGCCTTCGTCCTGGGCTTCCCTGAGCATGCTGACCATGGCGGAGATACTCCACGAAGCCGGATTTCCGCCGGGAGTCATCAACATCGTAACCGGCTCCGGAAGCGAGGTAGGTACTGCACTGGTTGAGAGCCCTCTGGTGGACATGGTGTCCATGACCGGAGGCACCGAAACGGGCAGGAAGGTCATTGCCGATTCCAGCAAGACCATCAAAGACGTTGCCCTGGAGCTAGGCGGCAAGAGCCCCAATATCGTCTTTCCCGATATCGACTGGGAGTCCGCCGTCAAGTGGACTCTGCTCGGCTTCACCCTGGGCTCTGGGCAGGTGTGCGTCTCCGGCACACGTCTAGTCCTGCATCGGTCCATATACGACGAATTCCTGGCCCAACTGAAAGTCGAGTGTGAGAAGCTGATTCCCGGCGATGGTTTCGACTGCGAAAGAGGAGTGAACCTGCCGTCTCTCATTCATCCGAACCATGCAGCCCGGGTGTGGAGCTACATTGAAAAGGCCAAGGCCGAAGGCGCCCGTCTGGTCACCGGCGGCATACCCTACGCCGACCCGGCGCTCGCCAAAGGCAATTTCGTCCCTCCCACTGTGTTTGCGGATGTCACTCCTGAGATGACCATATTCCAAGAAGAGATCTTCGGTCCGGTCCTTGCGGTAACGCCTTTTGAGACTGAACAGCAGGCCATAGATCTGGCCAATGATACGCCTTTCGGACTGGCGGGGGCCGTGTTCACCAATGACTGCCGACGAGCCCTGCGAGTAGCGGAAGCCATCAAGGCCGGCCAAATCTACATCAACACCTATTACAGCAAAGGCATCAACGAATCTCCCGCATCCGGCTGGAAGGAAAGCGGACTGGGCATTGCCGGAATTCACAAATACATGAGGTCCAAGACGGTGTTTGTCGACATGAACGAGCGCGAGCGATAGCACACAAGCGCGAGGCGTTGGGCGGCGGACGGGCGGTGATGGTTAGCTACTGCACAAGCAGCCACTTCACCGTCTCTTCCATCCCCGCCTCGGCAAGAGTCACATCGCGAACCTCGCCCAGTTCCCGCGCTGCCCACAGCACCTGGGCCGCGGACGTCTTCCTGCGGTCGAACGCCAGGTCAACGCTTTTCGCAGAGTAGTCCACCGCTGTGATTGCACACAGACTGTCTTCCAGAGCGTTGCCTGGTGTTCGTCCCGATGTTTCTCCCAATGTCCCCCAGAGCGTCTGCCCGGCGACCAGGCCGGGAGCCATTCTCGACAAGCGCAGCCGCATGGTAGTGGGCAGCCCGGCGCTTGCGATCAGGGATTCTAGGTCGCCGTCGAACATGAGCTTACCATGGTTTATGACCATCACCCGTTCACACAGCTCTTCAATATCGCGCATGTCGTGCGTGGTGAGCAGGATCGTAACACCGTGATCTCGATTCACCCGGGTCAGGAAGTCGCGCACCTGCGCCTTGGCCATGACGTCCAGTCCGATAGTGGGCTCATCCAAGAACAACACCCTGGGCGAGTGGATGAGCGCAGCGGCGATGTCGGCCCGCATGCGCTGTCCCAGCGACAGCCGGCGCACAGGTGTGTCGAGGAACTCCCCCAGGCCGAGCAGGTCAGTGAACTCGCCCATGAAACGCTTGTAGTCGATGGGCCCCACATCGTACATGGCAGCCAGTATCTCAAAGGAATCGATCGTGGGAAGGTCCCACCACAGCTGCGTGCGCTGGCCGAACACCACGCCTATCTCCTGCGCCACCCGCTGCCGAGCCCGCGCCGGCGACAGCCCGTTCACCTCGACACACCCCGACGTGGGATGTAGAATGCCGGTGAGCATCTTCACCGTAGTGGACTTCCCCGCCCCATTGGGACCAATATAGCCCACAAACTCTCCCTGGCTGATGCCGAAGCTGACGCCGTCCACGGCGATCACATCCCTGGTCTCGCCCGCCACCACCTGCCTTACGCTCCCCCAAAGCCCGGGTTTCCTCACCGCCACGCGGTACACCTTGCGCAGCCCGTCCGCCACAACTGCGGGAGCTGCCCCCACACCGCTCATAGCAAGTCACTCCTTTCGCGCCAGAAGTCGAAGATTGCAGCATGCCCGCGTCCCAGTCGCAGCACAGGTCTCAGCAATGCCCCCCAACATTCCAGCGGCGCAGCAAGCCGCCGAACGCCCTATGTGCCGGTGCTCGCGTAGTGCGCCTCACCTGTCTTCCAAAGCCCAAGTGCCGCCCACACCGCCGCAGGGCAGGCCAGCGCCGGCCAGAGCAGGTCGAGCGCCGTGCCGCCTTTGTCCAGGATGAACCTAAGTGGAACGTAACTGCCAAGCCCCAGTGGTAGCAGTGTGACGAAGACCCGCCGCAGCCAAGACGGGTATATGTCGAGGGGATAGGCCGTAGCGGTGGACGGCGCGTTCATCGTGAACACTTGCAGTTCCTCGATGCGCACGATCCAGAACCCGACCGCTGCCGTAGCCAGACCCACCGCAAAGTAGAGCAGCGCACTCCAGGCCACTGCAGCCAAGAGCCACACGATGTCCCATCCCCTGATCGCGCCGGTCGCCGCGAGTCGCGGGCCTGCGAGGGCTGCAACCGCCATTCCCTGCGCAAGGAAGGCAAGACGGTCGATGCCCACGCCCCGCGCCAGCAAGGTGAAGAGCGTAGGCCAAGGCCTGATGAGGAGTGTGTCGAAATCGCCGTTTACCATGTAGATCTCGAACCTGTCGAGCTCATTGCAGAACAGCATGTATATCCCCATTCCCATGCGCGAGACCGCATACAGCATCGCGATATCGGTAATGCTCCAACCCATCACCGGTCCAAACCTCCAGAGCACCGCGCCTATGAACAGGATCGTGTCGGCCCCCATGATGGTCTGGATCAGAGTGCTCCCCAGAAAGTCCAGCCTGTACTGCATCTTTCCCCTGAGGCTCGCCGATGCCAGTATCCAGTACACCCGAGCCGCGCGCCCAAGGCGCGTCAGGACGGGCGCGGTTGTTTCGGACGCCCCTACCCCAGCCGACGGCGACGTCGCCCTCCGTTCCCTCACCCTCACCCTCACCCTCCCTGCACCTCCAGTCGCCGGCGCGCGCGGGATGTGATATGGCGCGCGGCAACCGTGAGAATGGCTGCCCACGCCAAGCCCGCTGCCAGGATCGGCCCCGGCTCGGAAAGCTCAAGGTAGATGCGTGCGGGATAGTAGGACATGTGAGCGAAGGGAGATGCCTTGGCAAGAAGCTCCAGCGGACGAGGCAGCACCTCAAGCGGCATGGACAGCCCGCCTAGGAACATCGCCAAGGAGAACAACACCCATGAAAGCGTGCGTATCTCGTTGGTCCAGAAGGATGAGATACCGACCAGATAGCCCAGGGCGATGCCGATGTAGGCGCCTATGGCCAGTGACGCAAGGGCCCCGAGCCAGGTCATGGCCGATGCGGGCAGATGCAGCGGCGCGAAGAACGAAAGGCCCACGCCCACAGGGAGGCCTCGAAACACGAAGCTGTACACTTGCGCACCGTACTCGAAGGCCATGCGATAGCAGAAGAAATCCACGGGACGCGCCAGCTCGACCGCGATCCTGCCGGTCCTGACCGACTGCGCGATCCTGTGGCGAATCTTCATGCCGAACTGCGTAAACCAGGCTGTAGTCTGGTTTACGCATATGTACTGAACGATTAAGTATGAAGAGTACACACCGAAGCCGGATTCGGGAGTCACCGCCCGCCACAGGTATATGTAGATGAGGCCGAAAACCACACTGGCGATGGTGTTCACTATATGGGACGCTGAGTACTGAAGATTCTGTACAAATCCCTTGCCTGCCAGCACCCGCCATTGCCTGACTGCCGCGCGCACGCTGGAACACCCCCCCTGCTCACGCCCCCCCGCCCGTCTGCGCCTCTATCGTGCGATCCCCCCAGATCGGACAGGAATTCTTATATTACCACAACCCGCGTGGGGCAGGCAAGCACTTTCGAGTCCCAACGTCATCAGTGCGGCGTTCCAGCTGCGATGCCACCATCATGTTACAGGCGATGCCATCTTGCCCGGCCGCATTCGCCAAGGCAGACGAGGATGAAGTCGTCGACGTCGCCGAGCCCTCGCCATCGGACCGGCTGCACTCCGAGCCTACCAGTTCTCTGACGCTAGCGTGGCCCCGTCCTACACAACCGTCCATGACTTGCCCGCTGCTTCCTCAATGGCGGACTTCAGGCCGGCCTGGTCCGAGTACTGCCCATCTGCGAATAGCTCAACGGATTCGCCGTTCGCAAGGCGAGCGAAGAACCGAGTCTGAGTCCTTCTGCCAATCCTGCCCCGTCGCTGCTCCAGCGCTTCGACGCTAGACAGGTCGATCTTTCTCGATGACGATCCCTTTATCAACTCCAGTGTGTTGCCGTCGATCACGATCTTCCTCTTGGCCATCGATCTGGACACTGACCAAGCCATGAGGGCCAGCGCTATCCAGGTGCACACCACCACAACAGCGCGAACTCCCCCTGCGGCGATCTCCGCCCAGAACATGACGAGCATCGCAGCCCCGAGAAACATTACTGCAGCAACGGTTGGACCGGCCAGGTTCTGCGGCGCGAATACCTTCAATACAGTCACCCCTCCATAACACGCCTCTGTCCGCTCATCATCTATGTCTCCCAATACTGCCAACGTTAGTTCGCCGGGTTTGTATCCTCTCCTCCACACTCGCCAGACCGAGTCCTGCGGACCGGAGTGTGACGCATGCCGCCAAGGGCATGCGTCTCTTTCCACGTCAGGAGCGGACTCGTGCCGAAAGGATAGTACGCCTTAGTTGGAGAAAACTGCAGCGCTGAGTTGGCGTTTGCGAGAACAGGAACCGGAAGCGCAAAGGAGGAGTAAGCTTGCACAGTCTGGATCTACACGGCTACGCAAAGCTCTTCACGTCCTACACTGAACTGAGAGCGCAGGAGAATCGAACGGTGCGAATCGACTTCGTCAAGGGCAACAACACTCGTAACTCACGTTCGTCTACCAGCGGAATATCGGCGAGAGTACACAGCGACGGCTCGTGGGGCTTCGCGTCCAGCCCCGAGATAAACGAGAACGCGGTCAAGCTTGCGATTCGCGCCGCAACCGACAATGCCCTCTTCCTCGATTCGCGAGAGCGCAAGGGCAAAGGACTACTTCCGATTGTCGCTGCATCGTCCGCGAACGACTATTCCACCAAGAAGCCGCGACTCGGGCAGAAGGACTTGGTGCAGTTTGTCAGGGAACTGGACGACCACGTGGTCCGCAAGTATCCGGACCTCGCCAGCAGGACTCTCATCATCACCTGCCTGGATATGGAGAAAACCCTTCTCACATCAGACGGATCTCACTCCCATTCCATGATCCCCAGGAGCTTTGTCTACGTGATCCTTTCGTTGATGAAAGACGGCGTTCCGACAGAGCTGAGCGAAGCCTACGGAGGCCTTGGGCAATTCGAGGACGTGTTCACCTCGCCTCCACAGCTTTTCAGCGATATTGAGAGCCAGTATGAGCACCTAGTCAAGAAGAGCGAAGGGATTCACCCAAACGCAGGGCTCGCAACATGCGTCCTCGACGCTGAGCTTGCAGGCATTCTGGCCCACGAGGCCATAGGACACACTACCGAAGCCGACCTGGTCATGAGCGGTTCAGTGGCCGAGGGCAAGGTCGGCCGAGAAGTCGCCAGCCCTCTGGTAACCCTGATAGACTTCGCCAATTCCTGCGGCGGCAAGACATGCTCGGTACCTGTATATGTGGATGACGAGGGCACGAAGGCGGAAGACGCCGTGATAATCGAGAAGGGAACCTTGAAAGGCTACATGCACAACAAGGAAAGCGCCGACCGCTTCGGAGTGTCGCCTACGGGCAACGTCCGAGCTTACCAATTCTCGGACGAGCCGCTCATCAGGATGAGAAACACGGCGATCATGCCAGGCACCGACAAGCTTGACGACATGATTGCATCGATTGACAACGGCTACTACCTGATCAAGCCAGGCAATGGCCAGGCCGACTCCACCAGCGAGTTCATGTTCGCCGTAACTCTCGGATACGAAATCAAAAGCGGCAAGCTCGGCAGGGCGATAAGAGATACAACTATCTCGGGAGTGGCCTTCGATATGCTCAAGACAGTCACCATGGTATCTCCCGACATGAAATGGATAAGCAGCGGGATGTGCGGCAAGAAGCAGCCGATACCTGTGGGCATGGGCGGGCCGGCCGTCAAATGCAAAGTCACCATAGGAGGCAGGTAGACATGCAAGACCCGAGACAAGTCGCGCAGTACGGCCTGAATGCCCTGCTTAAGGCGGGCGCCGACAAAGCTCAATGCACTCTCACGCTCACCGACAAACACGAGCTCAATGTGGATCTCGGCGAGTTCACTTTGGTGAGGACAACATTCGACACCGAGGTCGGCGTCACAGCAATAAAAGACGGCAAGAAGGGTTCGACCAGCATAAACAAGTCCGACAGCAATTCTCTGGACAGAGCCGCCGCCGATGTGCTTGACATAGCCGCCGCGTCCAGCCCCGATGAGGCCAACGATATCGCCGAGGTCCAGCCCGCGGCCGTGTTTTCGTCCGGGAGCGATGCACCCGATATGGACAAGATGCACTCCCGCATGAAGGAAATGCTTCAATCGGTGAAGGCCGCGTATCCCAAAGTGATGATGAGACAGGCGATCCTGGATTTCACCCGCACGCGGAGCTGCTTCCTGAACTCAAACGGCGTGGACTTCGTGACCAGCAAGGGCGTATACAGCTGCTCTGCTATCTTCTCGTCCAAAGACGGGGAGAAGGTGTCTTCTTTCAACTACACAGCCTTCTCGCTACAGGACCTAGAGAAGGCCTTGCTGAACTGCGGTTCTATAGACGCGCTTCTGCAGCAATCCACGGAGCAGGTCCATACCAGGCCTATGGAGGGCAAGTTCGTAGGCGACATAATCATCACACCGGACTGTCTCGGTGATATGCTGTACTTTCTCTCATATTCCCTGAGTAACGGGCCCATGATATCGGGAACCAGCATCTACAGGGACAAACTGAACGAGCAAATCGCCAGCCCGATGCTGAGCATACACTCCCGTCCTGTATCAGACGAAATATGCGATGGATACTTCGTGACGCCGGATGGGTACGCTGCCCAAAATAGCACTATCATACAGAACGGGGTGCTTAAGACCTTTCTTCTCAGCCTCTACGGCGCAAGAAAGACCGGCCTCGACAGGGCGGTCAACAGCGGCGGGGCATTCGTTGTCGACCCGGGCGATATGCCGCTTGAGGAAATGGTGAAGTCGGTGAAGAAGGGCGTGCTGCTTGCCAGATTCTCAGGCGGAGACCCAAGCGATAACGGCGACATCTCCGGTGTAGCCAAAAATAGCTACCTGATTGAGGACGGGAAGATCAAGTATCCTATAAGTGAATCGATGATCTCCGGCAATGCGGCGGACATGCTGATGAACGTGACCGCCGTCTCCCGTGAGCGGGTAGACTATGGATTCTCCGTCTATCCGTGGGTCGCGGTTTCGGGGGTAACGATATCGGGAAAGTGACCCGCAGGGCGCGCCGAAAGGCAAGCTCCAGATGCGAACGCTCTCTGGAGCTTGCCTTTTGCGCTGCCCTGCCACTCCACCTTTTCTAGCCCTCTGCCTCAATCACTCGTTCTTCCAATCACTGGGCCAACCTTCAGCCCCTACACTGACGGCTCACTCCTGATCCCCGTTTCCCCTCCAGCGGAGTCGGCAGCCGGTTCTGTATCAGGAAGTGTGCCTGGGATCAGTCGGTCCATTGACTCCACCTATGTGAGTTGATACTATATGTAACGTAAGTATACTATGCTCGCATGATCTAGTCGGCATGTACCGGCCATCTCGTGCGCCCAAGGAGGTCTCTGTGGACATGCCACACAGTCAGGATAGCCAGAATGAGCTGGATAAGCGAAGCCAGGGCCGGCGCGGGCTTGACAGTCCTTCAGTCAAGGCCAGGATGGCGAGGTTCATGGAACCATGCATCCTCCTCCTGCTCACTGCGGAGAAATCCCACGGCTACGAGCTCATGGAGAGATTGCGGCGCTTCGGGTTCGACGGGACCTCCAGCGACATGGCGACTCTATATCGAACACTCCGTCAGCTTGAAGAGGATGACATGGTCGAGTCGGCATGGGAGGAGGGTTCGCAGGGCCCTCCCAAGCGAGTATACCAGCTCACGGAGGAGGGTCGCGCCCTTTTGGGTGAATGGATATCGGTTGTCCGGGAAAACCGAGACAGACTCACAACCCTGATCGATGCATACGACTGCCGCTGCGACCGCGACTGCATGCCGTACGCCGCAGAGCAGAATGGAGGAATTGAAGAATGAAGCGCACAACGCGAGTCGCCCGTACGGTCTCTCAGATTCTGTTCTTCGCGCTGTTCGTAGCCCTCATCAGGATGAAGCGCCCCATGAACTGGATGCTGGTATTCGCGGTCTCCGCGTTTGCGAGCGCCGTATTCTCCAGGTTCTACTGCGGGTGGGTCTGCCCGATCAACACCGCGATGCAGGCGGCCGAGTGGATCGGCAGGAAGCTTGGGATTCAGAAGAACCAAGTCCCCAAGGCTCTCCGTTCAGGCGCGTTCGGCTACGCCGTCCTCGCCCTCACTCTGGCGCTGGCCTTTCTCAACATCACCCGCAGGGTGAAAATCCCGTTCCTGCTTGTCATGACGGTAGCCGGATTCGTAGTCACCTTGCGATACACGCAATCAGCATGGCACAGTTACCTGTGTCCCTACGGCGTCATACTCCGCCTGCCGTCTGGGTTCGCGAGGTTCAAGATGAACGTCGGCGATGCCTGCTCAGGCTGCGGACTGTGCACGAAGGTCTGTCCTGCCGAAGCAGTCGAACTACAAAACCGAAAGGCGAACATCGACCCGGCCCACTGCCTAGTGTGCCACGAATGCAGCGCAGCCTGTCCCAAGGACGCCATAGCGTACGGCCGGGAACCGCACGATGCGGCATAGATGTGGTCATCGTGTAGAGGGTGCGTGTAAGTTTTGTAGGCAATAGCAATTGGAAAGGATAGTGAACATTCCCAAACGGGATAGTGGGCGGCAAAAGAGAAGCGCAGATTTCATCGGAAGGAATAGGCGCTCAGATGGACTAAGTAGCTCTCAACAAGTCTTTGCGCGATGCGCCTGTTAGGCAT
>DHON01000046.1 GCA_002409965.1 Firmicutes bacterium UBA5389 | reverse complement strand
ACTTCAGTCGTGGGAGGTTCAAGGGAGTTCATCGCTGACTACCTTTAGAAAGATCGCATTGCCGCTCGTGGGTCCCGACATAGCCACGGTGGTGGTGCTTGTTTTCATGTGGTCGTGGAATGAGTTCCTTACGGCACTGATATTCACTACTTCTCAGAGCCTTCGGACTCTGCCGGTGGGTCTGTCGGATTTCGTGGCCAACTATACGATTGACTGGAATCTGCTGTGCGCGGGCGGGATATACAGCAGTCTGCCGGTGATGATACTATTCGTCTTCTTGCAGAAGTACTTCGTCGAAGCCATGACATCGGGAGCAGTCAAGTGAGGTGCGGATACAGTGAAAACGTCTGAGCTGCTAGAGTATTTGTCTCGGGATGATAAGTGGTATCTTGGCGGAGGGAAGGCTCTGGTGTGGGCTCCTGAGTTCCCGAAGTTCCTGGATCGCCCCGGATTCTGGGATCAAGCGTACTACTTGGATCATGCCATCTGCCCGGTGTTCACCTTCTCGATTCTCGGCGAGGACTACGAGGAACTGCACACGGTGTCTAGCGACAGAGTGTGGCGCCCTGACTGCTTGACGCAGAGATACGCCGCGGACGGCAACATTGCGATCACCGAGAGGAAGTGCGTCACCCCGTTCGACGCGCTTGCGAGCACTCTGACGATTGAGAACAAGAGCCGAGAACAGCGGAAACTCGACGTCATCCTGTGGACGGCTCAGCCCATCGGCTCATTCGCGGGGCATCCATTCTACAATGCTGTCACTGTGTCCAATCCTTTGCCTGCGGATGACGGGATAATCGTCTTCGATCACATGGACCTCAACCCCAAAGACATGAAACTACAGAAAGCCATGGCATTTGGAGCAGATAGACATCCCAGTTCGCACTGTGTTGTGGCTTCCCAACTCACTGGGAATCTGCCGGAATGGCGGCTGACGCCTTTCTACGAGAAGATGCAACATGGCGCCATGCCCAATAGTGTGAGCACATCCGGAGTAGCCATGGATCTTCTGGGAATTCCGGACCGCACTCTCGTCTATATGGGGCTTCACTTCAGGATAGTCCTAGGGGCAGGGCAGTCTGAGAGCCTCACGGGGGGCATGAGCGTGGCCCCTGAGAGGGCCGGGGCCGAAGAGGCTCTGCTTAGAAGTGTGAGGGGTTCGAAGCCCGCTTTTGAGCTTGCCCGTGCTGAATGGGAGGGCTTCTTCTCGAAGGTTCCGATGTTTGAGTGCTCCGATCCGTATATCGAGAAGTACTACTGGTACAGGTGGTACGGCATAAGGCTGAACCTGATCAACATAGGGGCGTTCAACCTAAAGCATCCGTGTGTTGGGGAGGGCCCAAACCCGTACTACTTCCGGCGCAACATATCCTACAGCGCCCAGTGTCACCTGATGGAATGCCGGTGGATGAACACGCCCGAGGTAGCCCAGGGCAGTGTGCTGAACTTCTGCGATAACCAAAACGACAGCGGATTGCTCCCGGCGTCTATTGGGGCAACCGAAAACCTCGACTACCTCATATACCACTCGAACTGGGGCATGGCCATTGAGGAGCTCAATCGGGTGCATCCGGATACCGCCTTTCTTGAGGCTGTGTATGAGCCGTTCAAGCGCTACCTTGCGTTCCTGGACCGCGAGAGGGACTGCGATGGTAGCGGGCTGTGCGATGTAGCCAATCAGTTCGAAACAGGGCAGGAGTACACCAGCCGATATGTGTTTGCCGATGAGAGAGCGGATGAATACTCATGGTACGACCTGAGTAAGAACATTCGGCTCAAGGGCGTAGACGCCAGCGTGTATGCATATGACTTGAAACGCGTATTGTCGAAAATGGCCGCGCTTTTAGGGCATGAAGATGATGCCCAGGCGTTCGAGAGCGCGGCCGAAAAGACGCGAGTTGCCGTGCTTGAGAAGATGTGGGATCCGGAAGCAGGCTTCTTCTTCGATGTGGATCGAACCGGAGAGAAGCGTTCGTGGGTCAAGGCTGCGGTTGGCTTCTACCCATTCATGACGGATATAGCGTCGGAGAAACACCTTGACATCTTCCACAAGTACCTGTTCAGCCCATCGGAGTTCTGGACAGAGTATCCCGTCCCGGCGGTAAGCGCCGACGACCCGTATTTCAACGATGAGTCGGAATGGAAGTCCAAGAGGCACATCTGCCCGTGGAATGGACGGGTGTGGCCGATGACGAACAGCCATGTGTGCGAGGCGTTGGCCAGGGCGTCGATTCATCTTGATCCTGAACTCAGGCCCGGGGCCGCGGAGTTGATACGCAGGTTCATCAGAATGATGTTCGCCAATGATGATCTGGCCCGGCCCAACTGCTTTGAGCACTACAGCCCTACGACTGGGAAGGCCAGCTTCTACCGGGGCGTCGACGACTATCAGCATTCTTGGGTCGTCGACCTCATAGTGAAGTACGTAGTCGGGCTGCTGCCCGTGGATGAACCCAGGATCATTGTTGACCCTCTTCCGTTCGGGATGCGCAGGTATTCCATGTCAGGCATCCCGTACAAGGGCCACGAGATCGCCGTATCGTGGGACGAAGACGATGGAATGCGGTTGACCGTAGACGGACTGCCGGCGGGCCGCAGGCCCACCCTGGGGAGACTGGAGTTCGAGCTTCCCTCATCGAAGGCATAGACTAGGGGGCCTTATCACATGGAAAAGCGGCGCATCATCAAAGAAGACGGTCGGTATCTAGTCTTCTACACTTTTGCTTGCGATGACAAGGCAGGACGTGAGGTGAATGAGGATGTCCGAGCTGAGATGGAACCCAGTTCTCGAGGAATGGGTCGTGACGGCCACTCACAGGCAAGACCGGACGTACAAGCCACCTGATGGATTCTGCCCGCTATGCCCTACGCGCAATGGGGACTTCCCAACGGAAGTGCCTGCGGCTGATTACGAGATCGTGGTGTTCGAGAACAAGTATCCGTCTTTTCGGCGCGACCCTTGCGTTCCCGCAGTCCTTGGAACCGAACTCCAGCCGATTGCTCCTTCGCAAGGAGTGTGCGAGGTAGTCCTCTACACTGACGACCACCATGCCACATTCGCGGATCTGTCAGTCGACCGCATCGCCAACCTTGTGGACGTATGGGCGGATAGATACGAAGAGCTGGGCGCGCTCAGCTACGTGCGTTACGTCCTGATATTCGAGAACAAGGGCGACTGTGTGGGCGTGACTTTGCACCACCCGCACGGGCAGATATACGCATTTCCGTTCATCCCTCCGCGCGTTGCGAAGGAACTGGAATCATCATCGAAGTACGCGGCCGCCAAAGGCCGGTGCATGTTCTGTGACCTTCTGGCTGAGGAGCTTTCAGACGGGCGGAGGGTAGTAGCGGAGAATGCGGATTTCGCTGCGTTCATCCCGTTTTCGGCCAGATACCCGTACGAAGTACACGTCATGCCCAAACAACACAGGGAGTCCATTGCGCAGTTGTCGCGTCCCGAGAGGCGCGGTCTCGCACGTATTCTGAGCACGGTGACGCGCGGGTACGACAGTCTATTCGACTTTTCGTTCCCATATATGATGATTGCCCACCAAGCGCCGACGGATGGCGGGCAGTATGGCCACTACCATCTGCACTTCGAGTTCTATCCTCCGCATCGCACTGCTGCCAAGATGAAGTACCTGGCAGGGTGCGAATCGGGTGGAGGCACGTTCATAAACGATACCCTTCCGGAAGAGACGGCCGAGGAGCTGCGCGCTGCGATTGGGCGGGCCTGTGCACGGACCGGCGCACGATCCGGCGCGGATGATGTTGCGGGCATCAACGGGACTGCCGAGGCTGCAGGGAGTGGAGGTGGTCCTGGTGGCTGTGGAGCATGATCGAGCCGTTGAGTTGTTTGACCGCATCTTCCCCGGGCTGCGCGGCTCGGGCGCAGACGAGCGCGCGGAGGTATCGATTGCCAGAGCGCCGGGCAGGGTGAACCTGATTGGTGAGCATACCGACTACTCCGGAGGGTTCGTTCTTCCAGCGGCTATCGACCGCGACATTGTCATAGCATTTTGCCCCCGAAATGACAGCATTGTGAGGCTGTACTCCGCCGACTACGAGGAGTATTCGGAGTTCAGTATCGACGGTAGCGCCCCCATCGAGAGCGATCCGCTCCGTCCGTGGAGCAACTACTTCAGAGGCGTGGCATGGGCGTTGCGCGCCGGGGCAGAGGGGAGCGGCGGCCCGTCCCTGCGCGGGCTGGATGGAGTGATCGCCGGCGACATCCTGCGAGGTGCCGGGCTTAGCTCCTCGGCGGCGCTGGAGGTTGCATCGGCGTTCGCTCTGCTTTCAGCTGCGGGTGTAGGTGACGATGCTCTGGGTACAGAGCAGGTCGCCGTGCGGCGCGACATGGCGCTTGCCTGCCAGAAGGCGGAGAACGAGTTTGTCGGGGTGAGATGTGGCGTCATGGACCAGATGGCCTCGGTAATGGGGCGCGCCGGCCATGCCGTCTTCCTAAGCTGCAGCAATCTCCACCATGAGCTTGTGCCCATGCTCCTTCAGGAAATGGGAGTAGCTCTGGTCGTATACGACACCGGCATTCGACGAGGTCTTGGCCAATCCGAGTATAACGACAGGCGCGGCGAGGCGGAGCGTGGGGAGGCTCTCATCGCGCAGGCCCTGGGCTGTGTGGACGCATGTAAGCTGAGCAGCGTATCGCACGAGCAGTTCGAACAGGTCAGTCACGTGCTGCCTGCATCGATAGCGCGCCGATGTGAACATGTCGTCCGGGAAAACGAGCGGGTTGTGAGGGCAGTGGAGGCGCTCAAAGACAGAGACTTATCCGGCTTCGGTCAGTTGATGTACGAATCCCACGCCAGTCTCCGGGACCTATACGAGGTGAGCTGCCCAGCACTGGATGAAGCTGTGGAGATTGCGCGCGGCACGCCTGGCGTGTTCGGAGCTCGCATGACAGGGGCCGGGTTTGGAGGGTGCACCATTAACCTTGTCAGCCGCGATAGAGTCGAACTGCTACAGTCGCGACTCAGCGAGATCAGACGCGGGTCGCCGTCCGGCGCCCCAGTGGCGTTCGCGGTCGAGACAGCGGACGGAGCTGGGGTGTGCAGTCTTCGACGCCCGTCTGAAGATCCGGATGTACTAAGGAGGGAAGGTCGCCTGACCGGCAACTGTGAGCAACTGTCCAGCTGAATGCGCCAGGCTTGAGGTTGAGTTCAAGCTGGGTCGCCTACGCAAGTTCATGCATGAGCGGGAGCTAGACGCGCTGCTTCTGGGAAGGGCGGACAACTTCGCATGGGTTACCGCCGGAGGAGATAGCCGGTGTGCCTCAACCACCGATA
>DHON01000110.1:10061-23793 GCA_002409965.1 Firmicutes bacterium UBA5389 | reverse complement strand
TACACTTCGGGCGGCCTCCGCACGGGATCGCCAGCGCACACGAGGCCGCGGCCGGAGTTCACGCCGCCATGATCATGGCTACCAGGGTGGGAGCCAAGTATCAGGACGTAATGGACCGCGCGTGCGCCCAGTATGAAGCTGAAGGATACGGCGGTGAATGGCGATGCCACCACCAGGGGGGCCCCATCGGATATCAGGATCGAGAGTTCCTGGTCGCGCCCGGCGCGGGACAGGGCAGGATTGCGAACCGCCAGGCCATCGCGTGGAACCCATCAGTTCCTGGGGCCAAGTCAGAGGACACAATGCTTGTAAGTGAAGACGGTATCCAGATAGTGACCGGGGCATCGGCCGAGTGGCCTGTGATTCAGGTGGAGGCCGATGGAGCGATTGTGCAGCGCCCGGCGATTCTGGTGAGATGAAGGGCAGAAAATGCAGCCTATGACTGCGATCACCTAAGCTCATTTTCCGCAGTAGGAGCCCATCAAGTTAATCGCTACAGGACGAAGGGGATGGAACGCAGTCATCCTTCCTTTTTCAGCATGTGCTCAAGAAGGCAATAGACGACAAGAGCGAGGTTCGTGACAAACGCAAGCCCGCTTATCCGCCCATCTGCTTCAAGCACATCAGCTCATTTCCGGAGACATTACCCGGCCTTCACGTGCGGATGGGGACTCACCCTCGACCGTGCATGCGGTAACGGGGGGCGAACGAATAAGTCACCGGGAACGTAGTACCTGAGCTCAAGGCAATCCCCTCTTGACAAATCCCTCTCACAACCATACACTCAATTATAGATTATTGATAATCTATAGAAATCCGGATGGGCCCCAGGTAGTACGAGAAGACTCAGGCGCAACACTCCGAAAGGGGTCGAGCTGCGATGGATCTGTCTCTGCCATATGGTTCTGAGCATGTGTCGGTCCGCGTGAGGAAGCACTGTCACATTCTCGGAAGAACATCCAGAGCATCGAGCCACAACGCTCAGGATCAGATTGTTCGCGATGCCATGGAACACCCGCTGCAGGCACCGCGTCTTGCCGATGCTGTTCGAGCCGGCGATAGAGTTGCTATCGTAGTGAGCGACTACACCCGTCCTACAGGCGCAGATGTCTATGCGCCGATGATTCTCTCCCAGCTCATGGAGGCCGGAGTGGCCGCCGAGAACATAGTCATAGTCATCGCTCTAGGCCTTCATCGACCAGCGTCCGATCAGGAGATCGCAAGCATCCTTGGGCCACAAATCCCGGAGCAGGTGAGAGTGGAGAACCACAATCCTGATCAAGGACTGGTTGACCTTGGCGGTGTTCAGATGAACAGGGCTGTGGCCGAGGCCTCTCTTGTTGTGCTTACAGGAGCGGTGACGTTCCACCCTATGGCCGGCTACTCAGGCGGATATAAGAGCCTTGTGCCGGGTGTAGCCTCTCGACAAGATATCCTGCACAATCACTTGCTCTACTTCCAGGGTGATCACGCCAACCCTCGCGTTGGGCCTGCGATAGTTGAGAGAAACCCCGTACTCGAAGACATTAGGCGCAGAGGGCAGGCGCTCGGGAGGACCGTGTGCCTGAACGTGGTCATGGATGAGCAGCACCGGGTGGCTTTCGCAGCCTATGGAAGTGTGGATAGCGCCTGGTATGCCTGCGCGTCTTTCCTTCGGCACTCATCGATCATCGATATTCCGAAGAGGCTTCCGGTCGTGTTTGCATCAGCCGGCGGGTTCCCCTGCGACTTCTCTTTCTACCAGAGCATGAAGACCCTTACCAACTCGGCCTTGGCTTGTGAACCGGGGGGCACCCTGATTGTGCTGTCGGAGTGCAGAAATGGGTGGGAACTCAGAGATGAACTCATCGGCATGTTCTCCCTTCCGCTCAAGGAGATCGCACGGCAGGTCAAGTCCGACTTCCGTATGGACGCGCTTGCAGTGTATATGGCGGCTCGAGTGATCAAGAGCAGGTGCGTGTTCCTGTTTTCATCGCTACCCGCTGATCAGGTCCGGAGGGCTGGTATGGAACCAGTGAACTCCCCGACTGAACTGGAGAGGATCATTGACATGTTGCCTACGTGCGAGATCGCTGTGTTTCCCGAGGCTACGTCATTTCTGCCAGCCTGGCCGGGCTTTTCGTAGAGCCTTGCGCCTGGATCCCTATAGGTACTGCACTACCGCAATGCGACTTTGGAGCTGCAAGGATTGAGGGATGCTGCATGAGTCACGAGATTGCATATCGCGGGTTCCGGATATGGGAGGCTGAGGTTGGGGTCGTTTCCAACTACCGAGCCGTTGTCGATGACAGAGAGTACTTTTTCGGTGAGGGGCAGCAACTCCATTCGCTTCTCAGCAATTTTCGCAGGATTGACCCGATACCGTTTTCCGACGCGCATCACGCATATTTGCACATTTTCGATAATGCTCTGAGCTCAGTACAGACATGCGTTGATGGCAATGGTGTGTATGTCTCGGGCAATATCGCTGAACTCGAGAGCTCGAGTACCGACAAGAGGCAGACGATATTCGGGAACATGGGACTCTTCACGAAACTGTGCGTCAAGGCCCTTGAGATGACTGGTCTGTACACGTTTCACTCAACGTCTATGTACTGTCCGGCAGAGGATACGCTCTACATGATCCTCGGGGGGTCGGGCAGCGGCAAGAGCGCGGTGCTTCTGGCAGGTCTGGAAAAGGGCTTCCAGTTGTTCGGATCCGAGCTGACGCATTTCAGCTACGGTGAGGGGCGACTCAAGTTCTTCAAAGGATCAGTCTACCAGAACTGCCGTGTGGGCAACCTTGTGAGCGACTTTCCAGGCCTGATAGAGCGGTTCAGAATACGGGGCCTGCCTTCTGATGACATATGGCATTCCTATAGGTCTGTCGATATGAGAGATGCTCAGACTGCTCTGGATGTACTGGACAACCCCAATGTTGTGGCGATCTTCCCCCGAATAGAGGCCCGAGTCGACTCGCCGGAGGTGTCCTCGGTGAATTCAGGCAGCATAGTGACTGATGTACTCACCAGCCTGTGCGACAAGGTATCTCCACCGTCATGGCTGTACGACAGTGTTCTTGTTCCGTCGATAGACGACCGACAGTCTCAGCGGCAAAGGCTAGAAGCGGCACAGGCCTTCTGTAATGAGGCGAAGAACCTTGAGTGCTGGAGAGTGATGGCGTCCCCGCGCAACTGCCTGGATAGAGTAATCAGAGATTGCGGCTTTCAGCGGTAGGGCCAAGTCTTGCCCAGATTCCAACAACGGGAGGGACGATCATGGAGAGGCGAACCATGGACAACGTATACAGCATGCCGATTGCGGGGCGGGAAGACCCTCCGCGCACTGCCGGGCTAACGATGGTGATCGACATGGGATCAGGTGTTGCGGCCACGTCAGACCTGGTAAGGTATGCAGGACGGTACATCGACATAATCAAGATTTCCTCGGGGAGCGCCGCTCTCTACCCAGATGCGGTGTTTCGAGACAAGCTGGCGGTCATCAAGTCTGCCGGCATCAAAACAGAAGCCGGCGGGTCGCACTTCGAAGTTGCTTACTGGAAGGGGCGATTCGAGCAGTTGGTGACTCGGTTGCTGGAACTGGGTGTCGATTTCGTCGAGATTGCCGATGGCCATCTTCCTCTGCCGCATTCCGATAGGGTTGGCGCCATCAAGCGGGCCAAGCAGATGGGAATAGGGGTGGTTACCGAAGTCGGCAAGAAGCTGCCCGAGGAGAACATCAGAGCGCTGAAAATGATCGACCAGATAAACGAGGACATGGCTAGCGGAGCAGACATGGTTATCGTCGAAGGCAAGGCCAGCGGGAAGGACGTGGGGATTTTCAACCCCGATGGCTCCATAGACCAGAGTGAACTGGAATCGCTGCTCGAGGGCGGCGTACCGCTGGAGAAGATCATGTGGGAGGCTCCGCTCAGAGAGCAACAGCAAGCTCTTATTCTCAGGTTCGGAGCGAATGTCAACATAGGCAACGTATTCGCGGAAGAGGTTTATCCTCTGGAACTGATGCGAAACGGGCTCATGCTAATGCCCCTGATTGATGCTTACCGCAGAGAGCAGAATGGAGGGGTCCGGTCGTGAGGAAGCTTGGCGCTCAGGAATTGTCGGTCAAGGCAAGCAAGCTGCGCATGATGGCTATCGATATGATTGACAAAGCTGGCGGAGGCCACATCGGTGGATCGTTTTCGGCCATGGATATCCTGACGGCGCTGTACTTCAACGTGCTTGACATTGACCCGCGGGATCCGAACAAGCGTGATCGAGACCGCTTCATCTTGTCGGCGGGGCACAAGGCTGCGGCCTACGTGCCGGTACTAGCCGAACGCGGGTATTTCGCTGTCGAATTGCTCGACACCTTCAACCAGCTGGACAGCCCGTTTGCCATGCATCCCGACATGAACAAGATCCCGGGCTGCGACATGAGCACTGGAAGCTTGGGACACGGCTTGCCGGTTGCCGCAGGCATGGCACTGGCACTCAGGATGGACAACCTCAGTTCCCGTGTCTTTGTGCTGATGGGCGATGGCGAGATTCACGAGGGGACTGTGTGGGAGGCCGCGATGGGCGCTGCGCATTTCGGTCTTGAGAACCTCATTGCTATTGTCGACTATAACAAGTGCACCATGGATGGGCCCATCGACAGTGTCATGCCGCTAGAACCTATTGAGGAGAAATGGCGCTCCTTCGGATGGGGCGTAAGGCGAATTGATGGAAATGACATGCAGCAGATACTCGAGGCCTTCAGCCGTCTTCCCGAACTGGATGGCAGACCCACCGTGGTAATCGCCGATACCGTCAAGGGCAAGGGCGTCCCGTCGATAGAGGGCGACTACCACTGGCACTACGGCCGACTAAGCGACATGCAACGCAGAGAGGCCGAGGCCACGCTGAGGAGGGGGATGTAAATGGCCGGCACGTCTTTGAGCATGAAGGATATCGAGAACTCGTCTATTCGAGACGTCTTCGGCAGAGCCTTGGTCAGCATAGGTGAACGCGTGCCTGAAGTAGTGCTTCTGGGGGCTGATGCCATAGGGTCTACCCGAGGCGCTCTTTTCGCTAAACAGTTTCCCGAACGTACCTTCAACTTCGGCATCGCAGAGCAGGAGATGGTGGCGGCGGCAGCAGGCTTTGCTACCTGCGGCAAGATTCCCATCGCCACGGCCTACGCGTTTCTGCTGTCGATGAGGGCTTGTGAACAGGTGCGGACCGACATCTGCTATCCGAATCTCAACGTCAAGCTCATGGCGACCCACGCTGGAATATCCATGGCCACTGGCGGTACCACGCATCATGCTACTGAAGACATCGCCATCATGAGAAGTTTTGCTAACCTAACCATCATCGTTCCTGCCGATGCTCTCGAGACTGTCAAAGCAGTGGAGGTGGCGGTGGAGCATAGTGGCCCTGTGTACCTGCGGATGGGGCGCGGAGAGATTCCCAACGTGCACTCTAGGGACTATGAGTTCGTTATTGGGCGATCTACCTGCATGCGAGCAGGCGGCGATGTTTCAGTCATAGCCTGCGGCACCATGGTGGCTGAAGCCATTGCCGCTGCTGATAGTCTGGAGAAAGAAGGCATAGATGCAAGGGTCGTCAACATGCACACCATAAAGCCTCTCGACCAGGAGGCCGTGATCGCAGCCGCGCTGGAGACTGGGGCTATAGTCACGGCAGAGGAACACAACATCGTCGGCGGACTCGGTGAAGCGGTCGCCGGAGTGGTTTCTGAACATGCTCCAGCACCGGTGATTCGTGTGGGTGTGCGAGACTGCTACTGCGGTATAGGACCCGAGGACGGCCTCAGGAGGAAACTCGGCCTCACATCCGAGAGCATTGTAAGTGCAGCAAAACGGGCTATGTCGCTCAAGTCGTCAAGGAACCGTTAGGGGGGAGCGATATGGGGAGGGGCGTTTGGAACAAGCTGCTTAGGGTGGACCTGAGCGCGGGCATCGTGGTTGAGGAACCTATTGCTGACGCACTCTTCAGGAAGTACGTGGGGGGCGCCGGCATCGGAGCTCTGATACTCAAGAACGAGGTTCCTGCTAGCGTGGCGCCGCTGGATCCGGAAAATCGCCTTATCTTCGCAACCGGGCCCTTCCAGGCGTCCAGGATCCCTGGTTCAGCCAAGTTCTCAGTTATCTCAAGATCGCCTCTGACGGGCATATTCGCTGATTCCGCCGCAGGAGGCAGATGGGGGATCACTCTCAAGAAGTGCGGCTATGACGTGCTCGTTGTGCAGGGACGAGCCCGAAGGCCATGCTACATACGCATCACCGAAGGACGAGCGTCGATAGAGGACGCCGGCGATCTGTGGGGCCTTGACTCCTTCCAGACGGCCAGGTGCCTCAAGGAGCGTCATCCGGACTGCTCTGCGGCGGTCATCGGGCCCGCCGGCGAGCATTACATAGGCATGGCAAACATAGTAGTGGACTCGTTCTCTTTCGCTGGCCGTTGCGGGCTGGGCGCAGTGATGGGATCGAAGAATCTCAAAGCGGTAGTGGTGAACGGGCATCGCGAGGCGCCTGTTCATGATCAGCCACTCCTTACGTCACTGGAACGCGGGTATCGAAAGAGCGTGGCCCAGGCAGCCATGGCGTTAAGGATAGACGGAACCGTAGGCGGACTGACGCCGGGGGCTAGGGCCGGCAATCTGCCAGTTAGGAACTGGCAGGAGGTCGGATGGGATGATCAGGCCGAGCGGATCGGCCATCCTGGATATGCCAGGACGCTCAAGCCCAGGCCGAAAGCGTGTGCTAACTGCCCTGTGGCATGTCACCGGCATGTCGCCGTCACATTCGACGATGGGTATGAGTACGAAGGGCCGGGCCCTGAGTATGAGAGCTTGGCTATGCTCGGGTCCAACTGCTGTATTGACGATCTGGAACTGCTTGTGAAGGCTACGGATTTCTGCAATAGGATGGGCCTTGACACCATATCTGCCGGGAGTTGTGCATCGTTCGCCATGGAAGCGCTGGAGAAGGGGCACACGCGCGGGCACAGACCGGGCTACCCGTTGACGTGGGGGAATGGCGATGCCCTGATGAGTTTTCTCGGAGAACTGGCAACAGGTAGCGGATTCGGAGGGGTTTTCTCAGGCGGCATTGCGCGGGCCTGTGAGCACATGGAACCTGCCGCGCAGGACTACGCATGTCATGTCAAGGGCCTGGAGGTGCCGGGCCATGATCCGAGGGTCTACTACAACCTGGCCCTAAGCTACGCAACTGGGAACCGCGGGGCATGCCACATGCGAGCTTACTCCCAGATAAGCACGATGGGAGCTCTGCTGCCCGAAGCCGGAGTAGATAAGCCTCCCGCCCCCAACACTCTGGAGGGGGCCGGGCGCGTGGTCAAAGCGTACCAGGACTTCACGGCCCTCTGTAACGCCTCCGTTATCTGTCAGTTCATGATTTGGGGCGGCTTTGGACTGTCGAGCATGGTCGAAGTGATGAATGCCATTACCGGGTGGGGGATGGATGTTGGACAAGCGATGGAGTGCGGACACAGAATATTCACTGTTCAGCGCATTATCAACAATGGATACGGCATTAGAGGAAAAGACGACCGTCTTCCCATCCGGTTCTTCCAACCATCCGCAGCGGAGCCTCGCAGGGGGCAGGCGCCTGAGCCGTTCACGTCGAGCTTGATGGAGCTGTATTGCCAGCGCGGGTGGGATAGCAGCGGATGCCCAACAGAGGAAACGATAGCTGCCCTAGGGGTGTGAGAGAAATGCAAGTAGGGGTTCATCTTTCGCTATGGACCGACCAGTGGGATGCTCCTGTCGTTGATTACATCGACCGCGCTGCGCAACTCGGCTTCGACTGCGTCGAGATCCCTCTGACCAACCCTGAGGCTGTCGATGTCGAGGCATTGCGTGATCGCCTAGCCTGCAATGGGATATCAGCCTACTGCGGCACGGGCCTGGGGCCAGATACCGACATTACCTCGGAATCCAGCGAGATCCGAGCCCGTGGGCGCGTGCACCTTGCAAGATGCCTGGACATAGCGCACAGGCTTGGCAGCCCAACTCTCGGAGGAGTGATCCATTCAGCCTGGGGCAAGAGGGAACCGGTGCATTCTGATGCACGCAAGTGGGCTGTTCAAATACTGCGCGAGGCGGCCGAGCAGGCGGCTGAATGGAACATGCGACTGGCCCTGGAGTGCATCAACAGGTACGAAAACTCGTTCGTAAACACCGTTTCGCAGGGGCTCTGCCTAATAGACCAGGTTGGCATGCCCAACGTGGGGCTACACCTTGACAC
This sequence comes from Firmicutes bacterium UBA5389, assembly GCA_002409965.1. Classification (GTDB taxonomy): domain Bacteria; phylum Bacillota; class DTU025; order DTU025; family DTU025; genus UBA5389. The sequence continues at coordinate 15,539 of DHON01000110.1, read as the reverse complement.
ATACCACATGAACATCGAGGAACGGTCGGTGGACGCGTCCATAGAATCGGCGGGGCAGCACCTGTACCATATTCATCTGAGCGAAAGCGATCGCGGCTATCCGGGGGGCGGCAACATCCAGTGGGATCTGGTGTTCTCGGCGCTGCGGAACATAGGTTACCAGGGAAGCGCAGTCATCGAAAGCTACGTCCGTCCTGGTGTTCAGTGTGGAACTGACGTGTGTATCTGGAGAGCCATTGAACCTGACATCGATGAGTCGCTGACACGGAGCCTGGAATTCGTACGCTCCCGCATCTTGCGAGCATACTAGATAGCTTTCAATGGGGGATTGCACATGGCGACGACGCCAAGACACAAGCTCAATGTAGGCGTGGTGGGAACGGGTTTTCCGAAGTTCAACCACGCTCTGGGGAAGGCGTATTTCGACGAGATCGCGCGACTTGTGGATTGTAGCTTCGCCCAGCCGTCGATCATCGAGGAGCTGGTGATGGACGACTCGGCGTGCGCCGAGGCGATCCGCATCCTCAGTGCTGAAAAGGTGGACGTGCTGATTGTTGTGAGCGCCACCTTTTCTTACGGCGGCTACATCGTGAACATGGCGCGCGGATTACGCGGCATCCCGTTCGTCCTTTGGGGATTACCCGAGCCGGAGGAGCCCAGCGGAAGAATCCAGCTGAACTCCTTGTGCGGCGCCAACGTCAACTCCAGCTTCCTAAAGCGCCTCGGAGTGTACTACAAGTTCATCCTGGGTCGACCTTGCGACGAAAGGGCCTCAAGAGAGCTCAATGAGTTCCTGAGGGCTGCGTGGGTGCGCAAGCAGATGGAGAACTCCAGGATCTGCCTCGTCGGCAACCGAGCCCCAGGCTTCTACCTGTCGAACGTGGACGAACTGCGGCTCAGGCGACAGATCGGCCCCGAACTGGTGCACCTGTCCCTGTCAACGCTGATTGCCGGGGCACGTGCTCAGGATGAAGCGGACGTCCACCTTGAGATGAGCAGGATGACGGGTGAAGTGCAGAGCATCACGGCAACGAGCGCGATGTTGAACAAGACGGCTAGGATGAACCTGTTCCTCCGGCAGTACGCCGATGCAAACGGCATCGATGGATACGCCATCAAGTGCTGGCCTGAGCTACAGGAGGAGTATGATTGCTCAATCTGCGCCGCAATCTCCAGGCTCAATGCTGAAGGAGTTCCCACAGCCTGCGAGGGTGATATCGGCGGACTTGTTACGATGATGATCATGTATTACCTCACAGGCAGCTCAGTGGCTCTTCTGGATCTGGTCAATGTGATACCTGAGTCCGGGGTCTTGGAGCTCTGGCACTGTGGGGGCGTTGCCCACGACCTGGCGGGAGACCGCGAGTGTTCCGGCTATTGCACACATCCCACCATGGGAGAGTCCATCGGAGCAGCAACTAGCTTTGCAATCAGGTCGGGGCCGGCTACCTGTGCCAGGCTCAGCGAGCTGGGTGACGGCTATCGAATCTTCGTGTTCGAAGCCCAGGCCGAGGAGGTGCCGGTCAACTACTGCGGGAACACGATGCGAGTCCGTCCGCAGATGAGTGCAGGCGACTTAGTTCGCGCCATGGTATATGAAGGCGTTGAGCACCACTACGCAGTGGCCCACGATCACATCGGCTCGGTTCTGGCGGAATATGCAAAGCTCAGTGGCATGAGTGGCTGCCGCTACTGAGCGGAACGTGAAGTCGGCCGACAGTTCTCTGCTAGGAGGATGAAGCTAGATGGTTCGCAGTGAAGGCGTGGCCGCTGTACCACGACGTAGAAGCTGGAAACGTTTCGTAGACAGGAACTATGTCTTGCTTATGTTGCTTCCGTCCTTGGTGATCATGATCGGGCTGTTCGGCGGAGGCCTGTTCTCTGCCGTCATGCAGAGCCTAGGCTACTTCCCCCTGGTCGGCCTCACCAAACTGACCCTTAGGTACTACGTAGAACTAGTAACCGACAGCGGGTTTCTCCGATCGCTCTGGTTCACTTTCTATGTGGCTGCCGCTTCAACCCTCATAGCCTCCGTGATCAGTACGTTTGTGGCGGTGAACATGAAACGAGCTACCGGGGGTAAGTGGCGCCTGATGATGATATACAAGCTGCCTCTGGCAGTACCGTACATGATAGTGATTGTGATGGCCATCGTTACTCTATCAGGAGGAGGTATTCTTGCGAGGGTTCTCTACGCCCTCCGGATCATACAGTCTACGCAGGACTTTCCCAGCCTGCTCTACACATCATCGGGAGCAGGCGTGATATGGGTGTACGTATGGAAATTCGTCGGCTTCATGACGCTTTCGATATATTCCGTCTATGTTGGGATCAACGCCAACCTATTTGATGTGGCCAGAACCCTTGGCGCGTCAACATGGAGGACGTTCTGGCATGTGACGTTTCCGCTGTTGCTGCCGGGAATAGTCTCATCATCGTTGATATGTTTTGCCTTCAGCTTCGGTTCGTTTGAAGTGCCTCTGGTCCTGGGGCCTTCGTTCCCCAACACACTGCCCGTGTTCGCGTACGTCGACTATATGAACGCGGCTAAATACTCTCTGGCGGACGTGCCCCTGCCCATGGCGACAATGGTACTCACGTCGGTCATATCGGTGTTGGTTATGCTTATGTACCGGAATGCTTCAGAACGGCTGAAGGTCATCAAGGGCGGGAGGTGAGAAGCAAATGGCTCGTTCGTCGTCAGCAACCCGCAGCAAGAAGGCGTCCTTCGCGGTGAAGATGTTGTTCGTACTGATCGCGCTGGCAATCTTGATGCCGGGAATACCGATCATCATCTACTCCGTGAGCCATAGATGGCTATGGCCCGATGTACTGCCCAGCAAATTTACGCTAGACAAGTGGGCATACGTGTTTTCACCGGTGTCGCAGGTGATGCCCGCTCTGGTCAACTCACTCATCATTGGACTGCTGGTGAGTGTGATATCGGCAATTATCGGCTTGCCTGCGGCCAAGGTTATGGGTCAACGGAAATTCCGCGGGAAGGCTGCGCTGGAGATGCTCTTCTTGTCGCCGCTGATCATTCCCGAGACCGCAGTGGGTTTGGGAGTTCTTGTGGTCTTCATCAAGCTCGGTTTGGCCAACACGATGCTTGGGGTGATAGTATCACACCTGATACCTGCGACCCCCTACATGATCCGGATGCTGAGCGCGGTGTTCGAAGGGTACGATTCCAACTACGAAGTTCAGGCACGATCGCTGGGGGCTTCGCCCTTCAAGGTGTTCTGGTACGTTACGTTGCCTATCATAAGGCCCGGGCTTGTGGCTGCTTTTCTGTTCGTGTTCTTGATCTCTCTCAATAACTTTGTGTACTCGTACCTTGTCGGAGGAGGCCTGGTCATCACGCTGCCGCTGGTGGTGTTCAACTACGCATCCCACGGCGGAATGGACTTGGCGGTGGCATCTGCGGCCAGCATCATTCTCACGGCGCCGTGCATTGCACTCTTGGTCATCAGCGAGCGTTTCATCAAGGAAGAATACCTGTCGCTGGGAATGAGTAGATAGCGTGCAACTCGAGGCCATCATTCATGGCGACGGCAGGAGGTGGTGGAGCGGAACCGCATTGTGAGCGGGCGAGTGTACTGTGAACGCGTCATGTTGACCTGAAACCCGACAATCCATCTAAACCTTGGAGGGAGGACTACAGGCAAATGAGAAAGCGAGCCATCCTGAGTTTGGCCATTATTGCAGTACTCATGTTCATGGTTGCAACGGACGCCGCGGTGGCCTCTAGTGACATTCTGGGTGCGTTGTCAAGGGGAGATTGGGACTATGTTCTGAAGACAGGCCGACAAGAGAAGACAGTCAACTTCGCTATGTGGAGCGGCGATCGTGTCACGAATAGCTGGGTCGATGGGTACCTGGCGAACCTAGTGAAAGAGAAATACGGTATCACACTCAGAAGAGTACCCATGGACGCTCGTGAGTTCGTCAACAAGATCGTAGCCGAAAAGCAGGCCAAAGTGGGCGACACAGGTGGAACCATCGATCTGTTGTGGGTTAACGGCGAGAACTTCAAGACGCTCAAAGAGGTTGGTGGGCTGTTCGGGCCGTACGCGTATGATCTGCCTACCTTTAAGGCATATCTGAAACCGAATCAGCCTGACGTGATGTATGACTTCGGATATCCTATAGAGGGATATGAGTCGCCGTACTGCAAGGCTCAGTTCACCTTCTTCTACAATGCTAAGTACGTCAAAGAACCCTTCAAGAACCTTTCCGAGCTTGCGGCCTGGGTGAAAGCCAATCCGGGGAGGTTCACATATCCCATGCCGCCAGACTTCACGGGCACCACCTTCATGAAGACCATGTTCTACGCGACCACAGGCGGCTATGAACAGTGGCAGGGGGACTTCAAGGCTGATCTCTACGGCAAGAAAGCGGGGCAGACGTGGGACTTTCTCAAAGGCATAGAGCCATACCTCTGGAGGAAAGGCGCCACGTATCCTTCGAGCAAGGCCATGATGGATGAACTCTACGCGCAGGGGGAGATTTGGTGGACAATGTCGTACGGTCCTCTGGATGCGAAGTCAATGATCGCCGATGGGCGATTCCCCGAGTCCACTAGGCCCGTGATCTTCGAGGATGGTTCGCTGAGTAACTCCAACTTTGTCGCCATCCCCTACAATGCGCCCAGGAAGGCCGCGGCTCTTCTGGTCGCGGATCTTCTGTGTTCACCCGAGGTCCAGCTACACAAGTTCGATCCCGAAAACTGGGGTGCCCTGATGTTCTACGATGTGAGCAAGGTCAGCCCGGAGCTCAAGCGCAAGGTAGCAGAAGTGGAGGGCAAGATGGGTCCTTCAGTGCCTGGATCAGCTGTGATGTCGAAATACGCTGTTCCCGAGCCGCATGTGGACTATACCATGGCTCTTGAGAAGGACTGGGTCGACAACGTTCTGAGAAAACGCAAGTAGCATTTGCATCCCGGCGATTGCCGATGCGGCGGCGACGGGCCCTGGCGTGGCAGCCATCCTCACGAGTGCGTTGGCGCACGGGGTTGCCACGTCACCTGCCGCGCCGTGCAGACGGAGGGATCATGTTGAGTACAACAGTCGAAATACGTGGGCTGCGCAAGACGTATTCGGGAACTACCGTAGTGGACATTCCAGATCTCAAAGTGGAGGCGGGAGAGTTTGTCTGCCTTCTGGGGCCTTCCGGGTGCGGAAAGACAACGACCCTGAAGATGATTGCTGGCCTGGTCAACCCCGATTCGGGCGACATTCTGTTCAGCGGCGAGTCAATCATCGACACTCCTCCGGAGAAGCGGAATGTCGGGATGGTGTTTCAGAACTATCTTCTCTTTCCCCACATGGACGTCTTCTCTAACATTGCGTTTGGTCTGCGCATGGCGAATGTCCCAAGGACCCAGATCAAGACGCGAGTTGAGAATGTGGTTCAGCTAGTGAAGCTGGAAGGGCTGGAATCGCGATTCCCCCATGAACTTTCCGGCGGCCAGCAGCA
>DHON01000110.1:0-9887 GCA_002409965.1 Firmicutes bacterium UBA5389 | reverse complement strand
TCCGGCGGCCAGCAGCAGCGTGTGGCGATAGCGAGGGCGGTAGTGATGGAACCGCGGCTACTTCTCATGGACGAACCTCTGGCAAACCTGGATGCCAAGCTTAGGCTGGAGATGAGATCGTTCATCCTGGAATTGCAGCGAAGCCTCGCGATAACCACCATATTCGTCACACATGATCAGTCGGAGGCCATAACCTTGTCAGACCGAATTGCCGTCATGTTCGGCGGGGTGATATCCCAGTATGACGGCCCGAGGTCAGTATTTGAGATGCCGGCTACAAGAGATGTCGCAGACTTCATCGGAGCCGAGAACATCTTCAGGATAACCGGGGCGGACGGCGCAGGTAGGACGTCCAGGGTCCGATGCTCACTGGGCGAGGTCGCCATCAGTGCATCGAGGATGCCAGATGGCGAGGGCGTTTCCTACGTCGTCTGTCGCCCAGAGTATGTGTGCCTGCTTGACGGACCTAGCGCAGGCGACTGCAATTGCTTCGAAGGCACGGTCACGGAGGCGATATACCAAGGGCAGAGCATGCACTATGTCGTGACTGTGAATGGCCAGCCCATCAGGATACTGTCTGCGCAGGAGACTCCAAGGAAGTCTGGAACCAAGGTGTGGGTGCAGTTCCCGGCGGACCATATCTGGGTGGTTCCGGGCAGGTGACGATCAGGGAGGGTGGATGTGTGAAACGGGTAATCTTTGACTGCGATAACACCATGGGCATTCCGGGAAGGGACGTTGACGATGGTCTAGCCTTGCTGTACCTTTTGGGGCGTGATGATATTGACGTGGTGGGCGTTACGACGACACACGGCAACAGCACGATACAGGATGTCAGCAGGGCTACTAGCATGCTGAGAGATGACCTCAGACTCGACATTCCCGTGTTCACCGGTGCCGGCAGTCCATCCGATGTCGATACGGAGGCTGCTCGATTTCTGGTTGACAAGGCCCGCGAGCTGGACGGCAAGCTGACAGTGCTGGCGACGGGTTCCATGACCAATCTTAAGGCCGCGCAGCGGCTGGACCCAGGGTTCCTGGCCCGCGTGAACCAGATTGTGATCATGGGTGGAGTGGTCAGGCCGCTGATTGTCTGCGGCAAGCCCATGGCGGAACTAAACTTCGCTTGCGACCCTGAAGCTGCCCACCTGGTCCTGCAGGCGCCAGTGCCTGTTATGGTGGCCGAGAGCCATCTGTGCCTGCCTGCGTTTTTCGGCGAGGCCGAATGGGGGAGGCTATGTGGGACTCAGAGCGCCCTGTTCTCGTATGTGTGCCGCAAGATCGAAAGATGGTACCACGGGATGGGCGGGTTCTGTATGTGGGACCTCGTCGCAGCCCTCTTTGTGACTGCTCCTGAACTATACGAATCCAGGCTGTGGGTACTGGAATCTACCATCGACGACTTGAAAACCGGTCTTCTCCGGCTGAAACCAGCGGATCGTGGCTCAGGAACTGATCAGTCTACGCCCGGGATCATTGACCTTCCCGACTGCATTCGTGATCTGGACGAGTTCAAGAGCAACGTCTTCGAGGCGTGGAAGAAGGCTGCACAGAGAGTTCAAGTCCAGGACGTGGTCGGACGTTGAGCGATGGCGCCGGGTTTGAGAAAGGGGGATGACACGTGAACTCACGTGATGGTGACGCCATACCACGGGTATTGTTGTCTGATGCCATATACCAATCCCTCCGCAGCGATATCGTAGACGGCGCATATGCGTCTGGAGAGCGCATTGGTGAAATGGGGCTTGCCAAGCGCTTCAACACTAGTCAAGGACCTGTGCGCGAGGCACTGCGTAGGCTGGAGCAGGAGGGACTGGTAGCTACTGTCCCCCACAAGGGCACCTTCGTGGCTGGCGTACTCGACAAGGAGGTTGAGGAAATATCTGAGCTCCGATCAGCCGTTGAGGGCATAGCTATCAAATGGATCATATCGCGCCTTGCCCATGAAGACGTGCAAACCCTTCAGCGAACAGTAGATGAGATGAAAGAGCTTGCGGCTCGTGGCGACATAAGCGGGCTAGTCGAGAAGGATGTGGAATTCCACAGGTACATCTGTACGAGAGCGTCAGACTCCCAGAACCTACTCCGAATGTGGTCGACGGTGGACGGAAAGGCCCGTTTGGCTATAGCTGCCAGCAATCGCCTGGAGAATCAAGACCTGAACCAAATTGCGATGCGACACGAGAGGATAGTCAAGGCCATCGCACTCCGCGACGTAAAGCTGGCCATACAGGCAAATCAGGAACACATTGCTCTACTCATGGGGGAGCCGTGCCAGAAAGGGAGATCGCAGTAGGCCCACGGGTCATATCGGCTACCTCGAACCGGATGGAAGCGCGGGAGTGATTTTGTGAAGACTGTACTGTTCGACAAGATCCTCGGAGGCCTATTGGGTATGGCTATCGGCGATGCTATGGGAGGGCCGGTTGAGGGATTGTCTTTCCTGGAGATTGCCGCGCGCCACGGTGTGGTGTCAGGCTTTCTAGAGTATTCCAACCCGCCGGGTGTGCATGTTCAATGGAAGAACGAGCCCGGTACGGTCACTGATGACACCCGCTTGGGCATGCTACTATGCGACTGCGCGATACGGCTTGGCCACGTGCCGACTGCGAAGGACTTGGCCCGAAGATTCCTGGAGTACTACTACCGAACCACCGAAGAATTCGGACGCGCCTGGATCGAGGAATACGCGCTCAAGGGAGTATACGGCGAACACAAGATGGTTTTCGGTGGGCAACCCACGAATGGGGCCATCATGATGATTGCGCCCGTTGGCCTCATGGATGCATGTCGACCTGACGCGGCAGCACGTCATGCATTCGAACTGTCATTCGCCGCCGAAGGCTTGGCCAGAGATTCTGCAGCCATGGCTGCAGCTGCAGTGGCGGAGGCATGTAGGCCCGGCTCAACGGTGCATTCGGTGGTGTCCGCCGTTCTAGCCGCGCCGTCTGCCTATCGGCGTGATGGCGCCCTGTTCCAAGCCAGTGAGTTCTACGGCAGAGTGGGGCGCCCCAACGAGGACCTGGTTGAAAGGGCATTGGCTGTCGTTCGAGCAGCGCCTGACGTGTTGTCAGTCCGTGAACGGCTGCAATCCGAGTTGATCAGGGACTTCCCAAACGACGGCCCAGAGACGCTGGCAGTGGCAATCGGCATGCTCGCGGCTGCGCGGGGCGATTTCGAGCAGTCGGTGATAGGCGCAGTAAACTACGGGCGTGACTGTGACAGTTACGCCAGCGTGGCAGGAGCAATCGCCGGCGTGCTGAATGGGGCATCGTCAATACCGGATGAATGGGTTCGGATCGTGGAGAAGGCGAACTCCGAGATAGAGTTTGGGCGCGTAGCAACGCAGATCGAAGCGATGATACTGGCGCAGTATCACAAGGATAGGAGGTACGTGCAGGAAATAGGCGATATGACTGAACCTCAGGGCACATGCCCGGTTGGCCAGAGCTGACCTACAGTACTCTGTTGATTGACTCGAGCCTCTCCGTTGCCGACTACGATCTCCCTGACCTTAAGATTCTCCTTGACGGGCCTCTACCATCCTGGGCGGGCCAAGGCTTCCTCCGCGGTCGTATGGATCGACTGCAGGCTCTGAGGGTGGGTATGAGTGTGGCCGCAGCGAAGCGCGGAGCGCGACGATGCGACCAGTTGGTTATCTGTACCTTTGGGAGGAGGAGCGATCGGCGCTATTGCCGCTGCCAGACGTTTCGTTCGAAGCCATGCGGCTTGATCATGCAGTAATGAACAACTACGCGCAGTTCCGTTTCGAGAAGGCGACCTATGCTGTGCCGCAAGGCAAACCGCGGCAGAAGGTCCTGCTCAGCGTGTGTTGGGATCGAATCGAGGTACGGAATCGAGAAGGCGAGCTTCTTACGACTCTGCCGAGGAGCTACATGCTCAAAGAGCAGCCGATTGACTGGCCGGCCCTGTTTGAGATCTATTCGCTCCGCCCGGAGAACCGGACTCCTAAGCCCATAGCCGAGGGCTACACGCCGCTGGAAGTGGCTGCCTACGACCCGGATTCCACTCTCTACGACCAACTGCTGCCGACACGGCTGGAGGGGGTGGCGACGAGATGAAGTCCTCTCTTCTCCAAGAACAGTGCAAAGCGCTTAAGCTTGGATCGGTGAGCCGGATCCACACGCAGATTGCCTTCGAGAACAGGGAGCAGTTCCTGACGGACCTTTTTGCGGAGGAACTGAAGATACGTGAAGAGAACCGAAACCGGCGCAGACTGAAACGCGCAGGCTTCCCTCAGACGAAAACGCTAGAGGAGTTCTCCTGGGAAAACATCGTACTGCCCCCGCAGACTACGAGAGAACACCTAACAGAGCTGAGCTTCATCGATGCCAAGGAGTCCCTGATCTGCATGGGCGGCGTGGGAACGGGCAAGACGCATCTTGTGATAGCGCTTGGACTGAAGGCAGCCCTAAGCGGAAAGGAGGTGCGCTTCTTTCAAACGGTCGATCTGGCCAATCGCCTGCTGGAGAAAAACGCAAAGGGGACGCTGGGAAGCTTCACGCGGGGCCTCGAGTCATGCGATCTGCTCATCGTGGACGAGCTGGGCTTCTTACCCCTGCATCGCCACGCGGCCGAGCTTCTGTTCCAGGTGATAGCCAACTGTTACGAGCGTCGAAGCGTGGCCATCACCACGAACCTCGAATTCGGACAGTGGAACACGGTGATCAACGACAACCGGTTGACCGCGGCCCTGATCGACAGGCTCGTCCACCACGGACACGTGCTGGCGTTCACCGGTGAGAGTTACCGACTACGGAATGCTCTATCACAGCTAAACGCACCGAGGGAATCTGACGGGATGGGCCCTTAACAGAAGACCCTCAACCCGACGACCTAGCCCGGAAGGGTACGAAGATCCGACCCCAGGCGCGGCGGTTAGCCTATGCACATTTTGGCCGACGAAGTATGCACTTTCTACTTGCCAAACAGAGCACAGGCTCCTAGGACCAACAATCCTTACACGCACCCTGTCAGTCATGATCTGTTGCAGGAATCATGCCCTACACGGCGAAGGTGCTTGCATGGTGATTACATCAGGGTTCCAATCAAGATAGTTGACGGGGACTGGCCTAGTATAGCATGAGCCAAAGCAGATTTGAGGCACGAATCCTCCAAATGTCACGCAGATACTCCGCTTGCCTTGTCCCTCGAAGGGAGAGGTACAGCAAACGTGATGAGTAGTCCATGCAGATTCCAAGAGGTTGAGGCGTTCATTGAAGTTAATCAAGAGCTCCTAGAACCCCAGCGTCATGGTTGGTTGCGCATCCGCAACTACTTTTCCAGTGACCAGTCAGAGTCGAATGCACCGGCACTGGTTATCATCCCAACGGGGTGCGGGAAGACCGGGTTGATGGCTATCACACCATTTGGTGTGGCCAGAGGTCGCGTTTTGGTAGTTACCCCAGGAGTAGTGGTAAACGAAGGTGTCCTTGAAAGCCTTGACTCATCGTCGCCTGACAATTTCTGGCTCAAGTATAATGTGTTGTTCAACGGCTACGATCTGCCAGCAGTGGTGAGGTTTCGAAGTGATCTGCCTGATAGTCCATTGCATATGGCCGACATGGTGGTCGCTAAGATTCAACAGACCATGTCGAGAAACCGCGGTTCACTCGTAAACCGTGTCGCCCCCGACTTCTTCGACATGATAATAGTTGACGAAGGGCACCATGCACCTGCGGAAAGCTGGAGGTATTTGTTCCAATACTTTTCAGAAGCGAAGAAAGTATTGGTTACAGGTACGCCGTTCCGCGGAGACGGGATTAGCATATATGGGAACGTGGCCTATGAGTATACTCTGGGGCAGGCGATGCGTGCTGGGCTTGTCAAGCGCATCATTGAGCAGAAACACATAGATGAGCGGCTGGAATTCACCGTTGACGGAATGGATTCGCGTCTCAGTCTAGACGAGGTACTCGAAATAAAGGATCAGGAATGGGTGAACCGATCGGTGGCCTATTCACCCGAATGCACGCGTCAGGTGGTTATCGAGAGTCTCAAGCTACTTGAGGAAAAAAGGAGAACAGGAACGCCTCACAAGATATTGGCGTCAGCATGTTCAATAGCCCATGCGGAACAAATCCGAGATATCTACGAGCAAGAGGGATCCAAAGCGACTGTGGTTCACAGCACACTGAACGACGAAACACGTGCATCCAGCGTCAGAGATTTCGAGCAAGACAGGTATCAGGTGATTGTGCACGTAAACATGCTCGGAGAGGGCTACGACCATCCCAACATCTCTATAGTAGCCATGTTCAAACCCTATCGCTCATTGAACCAATACGTGCAGTTTGCAGGTCGAGCACTGAGAGTCATCCGCAACACAGATCATGATGATATCGATAACGTGGCGCATCTGGTGTATCACAATGAGCTCGGTTTAGAGAAACTATGGGAATACTACAAGAATGAGGCCCAAAGAGCCACGACTATCTCCGAACTAGAAAATGAGATGTCAGCGGTATGGAACGATGAGGAACCGGAGTCTGACGGTTATGAGTGCCAGCCTTGGGAGATTGGAACGGTGACCCCGGTTGGTCTCAGATATGCAGCCAGAGAGTCATTTCTAGAGGATTATGATATCATTGCCAGCTACGATAGAGCTAAGGAAGCGCTGCAATCCAAGCTAGAGAATGCCCTTGAAGCTCTGCGCGTGAGTGGCGTCTCGGTTACGCCGGAACTGGAGGAAGCTATTCTTGCATCCATGCGTAAGGAGTCGCTGCGGTCGAAGAGACCTGATCTGGAGCTTTCGGAAACCAGGAGTGCCTTCGTAACGAAGGTGGAAAACGAAGTCGCCGAACTGCTGAATGAATGCGCTATCGACCCGCATGCAAAGGATGGTTTTCTACGTCTTCGTTCGAAGCCACAGTATTCATGGATGGACAAGAATCGAGGGCAGACGTCAGCGAATAATGCGTTTTTGGTGATCCTGATTAACCAAGAGCTTATGAAGCACGTGGGAAGACCCCGCAAGGAGTGGACGCTCAAGGACTACACTAGTGCCGAGGATCGCCTCTGCTACATACTGGAGCTGCTAAGAGCACACGCGAGGGGGAACATACAGTGAGATCATCCGCCAAGGAACTAGTCGCTTGTCTTACTGAATTGCTTCTAGATAAGGGAGTGCCGGCTTTTCTACTGGCGTCCAACATGACAGAGGCCAACTACCGCTCGATAGTGTACAGTAGGTCCGGTTCTTCTGTCATCGTAGAGATGAAATGTGCTGACCTGGACTATCCTGACGTCGAGTTGGAGTATCGCTATACTTATAACTCATCAGGATATCTTGTGAGATGTGAGCGAATTACTGCCGATGGGATCGTGATAGAATGGGATCGCTATGAAAAGCTGCGGTCAATCGTGTTGGAACTCAAAACTTCTGGGGGTTCGTGCATTTCCAATCAGGTTGCTTCAATTATAAGCCAGCATGCGTCTGACGATGACAAACGAGAGCTCGGAGTTTTGGCTGCTTAGTCGCGATTGTCGGCAGCGTCGAATAACCCACACCTGGGCATCAGGTGGGGATTGGGCATGCTCAAGTCGCTATTGCGTTACTTGGCAGATGGCGGGTAGAGCTGTGGGACATGACAGCAATTCGTCGATGGTGGTTGGGCCTTTGATATGCACCAGCGTCAAATGGGGCCCACCTAGGTCTATGCATCCCAAGTTTGACAATCGGCAATCATGCAGCCAGTTAGGGATGGGTTTGAGTAGTCAGCGTAGTCGAGATAGCTCGCTCTTTTTATGCGGGCGTTTGGGCTCGATTCGGGTTCCTGAATCAGAGACGCAGCGTAAGGTCATATTGCTCTTGCACTGCGAGTTCCCCCTCGGAAAGCGAGCATATTACCAAGATCTTACTTGTACTTTGCTTTCCGCCGTGATAGCATCGGAAGTAGTCGAGGCTATGCGGGAGGCGATGGCAGGTGTTCCTCAAGACAACCGTCAGTCGGGCCGGCGATGGGAGCAAGCTTAGGTATTACACTATCGTCAAGTCGGTTCGGCGGGACGGGATTCCAAGGCATGAACCGGTTCACTACCTTGGCGCCTTGACCGATGCCGAGGCTCAAGGCATCCGAAACGCTCTACAGGCAGCGAAGAATCCTGAATCAGTCTTCATAGACCCCTCCACCAGCTCCTGAGCCGGGTGCGCTACGCGCCGCTCCTGGTCCTAAACAGAGCAGTTGATCCTACGAGCAAGGCGGGCGTTTTCGAATGGGCGCCCCGAACGGCGTGCCCCGCTTTCCTGGGGGTTCCTCGCTCAGCGGAGATCGATTTCGAGATCTACCGCGACCTTGATCGCCTGGCGAAAATGCAGAACCGGATAATGGCCCATCTCTATTCCGAGCTGAAGCGCAGAGGAAAGATGTCCGATCCGCGATTCGTGTACGACATAACCGCAACCTACATGGAAGGAACTAAGTGCACCATAGCGGATTACGCCTGCTCCGCCGGGGGCAAGAAGAACCACAAGCAGATCAAGATCGCGCTTGGCGTCACTAGGGATGGGTATCCTTTCTACTGGAAGGCGCTCCGCGGCACAAGAAGCGACAAGACCACCATAGAGGAGGTCGTCGCTGAAATGCGGGAGCTTTTCCAGATCGCTGACTGCACGTTCGTCATGGACAGGGGCATGGCTTCTTTCAGTAACTTTCGTTTCATAGAAGAGAACGGGTGCACCTATCTGAGCGCGCTCGGCTCCGACACGATCCGATCCATGCGCTTTCCCGGCATATCCGCTCTTTCTTCCCTTGCCGTCAAAGACGCACAAACGCTCGCCGACCAGCTCGACGAGGACCCCGACCGCGCGGAGATCCCGAAGGAGCTCTCCGGTTTCACCCTGTATGCCGAAGGCAAGTCGTTCTACAAGACCATGACTACAGGGCGGGAACGCTACATTCTTGTGTTCAACCCCACGCTTTTCGTTACGCGCAGACAGGACAGGGAGGCGAGGATCGCCAAGGCGGAAGCCGAGATCGCCGAGATCAACCGGGACGCGATGTCCGCTAAGGGAAACCGGGGAGCCGATCCCATACTCAGAAAGGCAGAGAAGATCCTTCACCGGCTGGCCCTTGCGAAAGCGGTAGAGCCTGTCCTGGATGAGGCCCTCATAACATGCGGTTCTCAAAAAGGTCGCAATGCCTCCCAGATCAAAACCTACAGAGTGCGGCTGGTTCCGCACGCCGATGCGGCGGGCGTAGAGCTCTACGATGGACTCTGCTGTCTGTGCACGGACGTGCCCGAAGCCAAGCTTTCAGCCGAACAGGCCATAGCGGCTTACCGCAAGAAGAACGTCGTGGAAGAAGCGTTCAGGGTCATCAAATCTGAGGTGAAGCTCAGGCCCGTGCGGGTTCGGGCCCAGACCAGAGTCAATGGGCACATTACCGTGTGCGTGCTCGCGTATCTGCTTCTCACCGCCTTGGAGGAGGCCCTGAAGACGAGCGGTTCAGCTTACACACAGCCTGCTTCGGCTCTGCGGAAACTGTCCGAATGCACTATCGACGAGTACCAGTTCTCAGGCATGGCGCAGCCTGTCAGGACGCTCACAAGGCCCACCGTTGAGCACTTGGCCATTCTCAAAGATCTGGGGCTCGAGGGCATCGTCAGCCCGATGCGCATGAGTCCAATACTTAAAAGCCGGGCCTACATCAACCCAGATCCGCCTGCCGACGAGCCCGGGACGACCGTGTAGTCCAGAGATTTCGCGCGCTGTTCACCTTGCCCCCTGCTTAGGGGCATTTGCGTTCTCTAGGACGTCAAACTTGGGATGCATGAGCGGGAGCTGGACGCGTTGCTTCTGGGAAGGGCGGACAACTTCGCATGGGTTACCGCCGGAGGAGACTGCCGGTGTGCCTCAACCACCGATA
>DHON01000043.1:92885-93549 GCA_002409965.1 Firmicutes bacterium UBA5389 | reverse complement strand
TGTCATTGCTCACGCTCTCTGTCCTCATGATTCTCAGATTGAGTGTCATCGAGTTCAGGCCATGGATTGTGGGCAGAGATAAGCCTACTGCCGGCCCTGAGAGTGGATATGGGTGCGGCCGCAGCGAAGCGCGGAGCGCGACGATGCGGCCTGTTTGTTACCTGTACTCGTTCTCCAGGACTACCTTGACGGCGTGGTCGTCCACCAGTCTTGCGCCTATGCTCATGGCGTGGAGCAGGCAGCAGCTACAGAGGGAGCCTATCGCCCTTGCCGCGCCCTGCGTCGCCTCGTGAATCACCTTCACAGCCTCTTCAGTGAACAAGGTCGCGCTCACCCCGGCGACCTTCAGGTGGTGCAATATGTACTGGGCCGTTTCGTCGGGCTCGAAGTAGGGTAGATGGTACCGAACGTTGACTCTCTGCGCTATGGCCAGAAGCGACGGCCTGGCGAGAGCGGATAGGAGTTCGGTCTGCCCGATCAGTATGAGGCTCATGGGCGAATAGCTGTCCATCCTGAAATTGGTTAGGAATCGGATCTCCTCGAGCATCTGGTGGCTCAGCAGATGTGCCTCGTCGATGATCACCACCGGAATCTTGCCCTGGCCTTCCGCCATGTCGATCAGGAGCGCGTTCAACTGCCGTTTTGCGTCCCCGCGGTAGAACCT
>DHON01000043.1:54327-92682 GCA_002409965.1 Firmicutes bacterium UBA5389 | reverse complement strand
TGCGGAAGCTCCTCGACGAACCATCGGGCGATGGTGGTCTTGCCCGCTCCTACGCTGCCCGTGAACACCCCGAACAGCCGCCTGGACGCCACGTAGTTGAGCCTTGAGCGCATCTCTTTCGCTCCAGGAAGATCGAGCAGATCCCGGGGCCGAAGATCGCGACTGAACGGAGAACGCGAGAAACCGAAGTACTGCTCAAACATCGCGTTCGCCCTCCAGGTTGCAGAAAGATATCGCACCCAGCCTGCGTTTGAACCTGCGCTGTTGCTGCATCGCCATCAACTCGTCGAAGCTGACCTTTTCGGTCTCTGGGGCGCGCTCAGGCTCGCGGCTACGGCTCTGGACGGCAACCTCTATCGGCCTCGCTTCCGCCACGCGCTCGCCCTTGTGGAATGCGTCAATTCGGCTCAGGTCGGAAGGGTCGTAGCGGAGCAACACTTTTCTGTCGGCGTACTCGACCCCGACGCTGTAGAGCCGACCCCGGAACGAAATGCAGCCGGTGTGGTCAACCTTCCGCTCCGCGGAATGCAGGAAGGCCTCGGTTATCGCCTCGGGAGTCCCGATACGCACCTCGCCGATGCTGGCTTGCCACGCCTCAAGTGGCGACTTTCCGCTCAGGGATGAATGAGGCCTTCTATGGTAAAACTCCTCGAGCCACACCCAGAACCGATCGTTGAGTTCCTGAAGCGAAAGCGCGGGAGATACCCTGAGCTCCTGGATGAACGAAGAGTCCGCGAACCCTATCCATCGCTCAATTTTGCCTTTACTTTGGGGGCTGTAGGGGGCAGCCGTCAGGTGTCGAACGCCCAGCGTAGCGCATGCTACGCGGAATACGTGCGACACGAACACCTTCCCGTTATCTACGAAGACCGCCTCCGGTACGCCGCGTTTCACCATCCCCTTCCTCACGCAGCTTTCCAGGCTGTGGCCCTTTTGGTCGAAGTAGAACTCTGCATGTGGAATCAGCCTTGAACAATCGTCGATGAAGGCGAAGAGATAGGTCCGCCTGGGCTTGCCCGACGCATCCGGCACGTACGGCCCGTACTTGATGTCGCCCTGCCATAGCTGGTTAGGCCGTGCCTTGACGAACCTGCTGGTTCCCTTCGGCGTCCGCTTGGGGATATCCATCATCCCGGCTTCTTTCAGATGGCGGCTGAGCGTGGATCTGGCAACTTCACCCGGCTCTATGGTTCCTTCGACCGTCATGATGTCGATGATCTGCCTAACGCTGCGCCCAGGCAACTCCTCCTTGAGCTCTATGGCACGCTGAAACACATTGGACCTTAGGGCCCTTGCGGATCCGGTATCGGACCTCTCTTTCCTGTACAGCCCTTCAAGCCCCTCATCCCGGTAGGCCGCCGCCCACCGCCTCAGGGTGCGCATCGACACGTCCGGCGCGCCGGACGACACGTTTCTGGCCCTCATCTCGCGGATCTCGGTCCATGCTTCCGACGCTTCTTCCCGGCTCATGCCCGACTTCGCAGCCGGGGCAACAGCCGTGTACCTCTCCAGAGCCTGCTCTGTTCGATCATCTTCCTTTTTCATCCTCGCCCCTCCCCGGTTTGTCGTCTCATCAAGCATATCCCGGAGAGGTCCAGCCAGGGAGGTCCATCTCGTGGCGGTCACAGCAATGGGACGCTCCAGGTCACATGGCCCTCGCTTTTCGCGTAACACAACAGGACGTTCGTCCGACTTGACACCAACTTGCATTTGGCTTTGAAACCCAACGCCCGGCTCGCTCTCCCGACCAGCTCAGCCAGCGTCTCTCGCGCCTCGGCCGCCTTCTGGCGGCAGGCTACCAGAATCGCTCGCATGGCCGCCGCGATTCTTGACTCCTTGGCTTTGAAGGTCCGAATCCACCTGCCCAGAGTCGTGCGGGGCACACCCAACTCTTCGGATATTCTTCTCACGCGCTTGCCCCTCTTGTGCTCTTGCACAGCTTTCTCCCGGACCCATTGGGGGTAGGGACTCCGCGGGGCCAGCGCTGAAGGGATCAAGGAATGCGAGCGTGCACACCGTGGGCACTCAGCCCGCACCATGCGGACATGCGCTGTGTCGGGGCCCTCGGCAACCCAGAGGTTCCGACCATAGCCCCCTCTCAACGTCATGGGCCCCGCGCACTCGGGACACCCCACGAGTCCTTCCTGTACCCCGCGACGCAGCTGATTAATCACATCTTCTCCGTAACAGTTGCAATCCGCGCAGCAATCAAGTACGATCAAGATGCTGATGGGGGATGGAGCGGCTACCGGGGAGAGGCTAGCACCTCATCGATCCGGTGTCCTTCATCTCTCTCCTTTCATGTGATGCCCCTCTCTTCGACGGGCCTCCCTCCGTTCTCCTCCCACGAGGCCGTACAATTCAACCAGAACGCCTTAACATACTGTCAATTACCGTGAGCAGGGACAGGACTATCTCATGCCTTAGGTGTTCTAGGTCCGCGGCGGCGTTCGGGATGGTCTGATACTCGGAAACGCCAGTCTCCCTGACTCTCAGGGCCGGCACGGGCCATGGTTCGACGGCGGCAATGGGCGTATTGGGCGTTACACGGAATACCCGGATATGGTCTCCGATATTGTCGAGGTAATCGCTGCCTACGTTGGGCTGATCCCACAGCGCAGCTCTCATGATTATCAGAAACGTGTCCTTCCCTTTCTCGAGCCCCATGTGGACGAGAGACGGGGGGATATTGTCATCGTTGATGATGTCGGGACTGTACCCGGCCGCGGTCAGCGCGTCTCGCATCATACGGTTTATGCCCCTGTCAGCAGTGGTTATGAGGACTGTGGCGCTGCCGAAGGCATTTCCCACGGCACCTCCGGGCGTATTGTTGGTCCACATGTTGAGGTGATTCAGCGGGTCGCCCAGACTGCAGTATATCCTGTGGTACCATCCGATTTCGTCATCGCCGAACGTGGGCGTGCCGGTGTAGTCTTTCCCCGGTCTGTTCTCGACGAACCCAAGGTAGCTGCGGAAGCTGAAGTAGCGGGCCGGCGGGGGTGTGCTGCCGATCAAAACGATGGCCTCATCCGGCCGGAGCTTGTAGATCATTCCTGCCGGCACGGTGTCGAGGTTGGCCGGATAGTTGTCGGCCGCGTCAGGGTCGTATCCTGTGGGAGGGGACTGACGCGGTGATGGGTCTTGCTCGGGCGATGGGGGGAGTATATAGATGGCGTATGGGAACCCTGCGTTGTTTCCGAAGCAGTAGTTGACGTAGCCTGCACTGCACAGCTCCAGCACATTGAGCTTGCTCAGTCTGCCTTCCTGGACGGTGAAACCTGTCTCCTCCAGAATTGAGATGAACTCGCTGACGTTCTCCGTGGACGCGGCACAAGGAGTCACATGAAGCACCAGACAGATCGCCAGGGCAAGCCAGGTTAGACCACGGGGCATCATAATCGCCTCCTCAAGTTGAACTCAGCGCTATGGGATCATCATACAACTTTGGAGATGGTTATTCCACTACCGGTTGAAATCGGGGCTAGGACAAGCTACTGCTACACTCCGCTGCCTCCGTGCCCCTGGAGCTCGTATCCCTGAGGATCTGCGTTGCAGTCCCAACGGGGTCGCATACCGGAGGGCAAGGCTGGAGGCGAGCGGGTCGAGCTAGGCTCACGCCTACTTTGGCGGCGGCCCAGCGTGTCGTCGTAGGCTTGGGAGGAAGAACCCTGTACGCGAAGCATACTCTCTCCAAAGCTCGGGAAAAGCGTCTGCCAGCGCCCGTTCCTCAAGACGGGCGCGATGAGTCTCGACAGGCAGGAACACCAATAAGGTGGATGATAGACCGACGATACTCCTCGAAACGATAGCGACGCCGATCAATGCGATGAACATCCCCAGATAGATCGGATGCCTGATGACAGAATAGGGGCCTGTGTTCACGACTCCTCGGTCCGAACGGGGCTCAACCAGACCATGAATGCCGTCCTTGAGGTGGAACGCTGCCCAGGCGAACAGAGCCATTCCAACATACAGCACAAGCAGCCCAACGAGGCGAGCTGCATGCTTCGACACCGGTATACAGTCCGCAAAGAGAATGCTCGCGGCCAAGGTCGCCACACCTGCGAGAGCTGTCATTATCGCAGGCAGAGACTCGGTTCTAAAACGGCTACTGGTCATGACCCTTCACCATCTTCACGCCGAGGAAGTCCGGCGGTTTTGCATATCAGGGCTGCCTTTCTACATCTGCACTTCCGTTTCCTCTCGGCCTTCCCCAACAGCGGTTTCGCGCAAGGAGAGGCTTCTCGCCATGCACATTCGGAAGTGGAGCCGAAGGCTCCGGAAACGGGGGCAGACGGGGGCGCCGGGCATGATGAGCGCGGCAAACTTCTCTTCAGCTGGCCTGCTGCAGCCGGAAGGACATCGGAATCGGTGCGAAAAGCGATGCTTGGAGCACAAGCATCAGTACCTTGATACTGTCATGATAGGGACATGCCACCGTGTGCCATAGGATTCTTCAACCTGGCTGAGGGGCTGGGACAAGCTACTGCCAGCGCATGAAGGGGTCCTTGCGCTCCGGATCGCGGCTCTATGCAAGTCCTCTGGTGAGCCTGTGTACCTCACGAAGAACGGTGAGGGTGACCTTGTGGTCATGGACATAGGTGTTTTTGCACGCCGTGAGAAGATGCTGAAGCTACGCGAGGAACTGCTGTCTGTAGAGGAAGACCGTTTGGCAGGGCGCGCCGGGACCTCTCCGGACGAACTGGATAGCCACTTGGAGGGCATCATTGCTGAGGCAGAACATGTTGTCGACGCCCAGTTCGTTCCAGTCAACAAGTACCACAAGATGTGTGTTGGCAAGTGGTATCTCATCCTGTATCAGATCAAGGACCAGACAGCGTACGTCGACTATATCGTGGATTGCAGGCAGGACTGCGGATGGCTGGTCCGGTAGTAGCGATCGGTGGTCGGCGTGGGCAGGGGCGTCCTCGGTCTGCGCTGTGCGCCCACGCCGAACGGAGACTGTCTATCTTTCTTTGGCTGCTACTCCCAGAGAGCGGAAGAGGAACGCGGGGGAGGAGTACTCCCCGAAAGCCCACTTTGCGCAATCGCTTATGGCAGTTATGTCGTTCAACGCCTCCATGGTGTTGCCGGCGACCATTGTGTCCTTTATGCGCCCCACGATCTTGCCTTTCTCCACTTTGAAACCGAGGTGTACGTTGACTGAGAAGTCCCCGGTCAGTATGTTGCCCTGCCCGGCGCCCATCACCTGGTCAACAATGATGCCTTCGTCGATGGATGCAATCATATCATCAAGGCTTTCGCTTCCCGGCGCCACCATGGCATTGGTCATGGCGGGGGTTGGCTGGCCCTCGAAGTAGTCGCCGGCGCCGGCCCGCCTGAGGCCATTGCCTGTGCTGGACGCGCCTGCTCTGCCCGCGGTCTGAAGATCGTAGTAGAACCCCTTCACGATCCCTGCCTCGATGAGGGGCGTTCTGCGGGAGTCAACCCCCTCGTCGTCCATCGGGCGACTGCCGAGCGCCCAGTCCACAGTCGGATCATCGCATGTGCAGACTCGCGGATCCAACACCTGCTGGCCTATCCTGCCTGCCAAGGGAGACGCGCCTTCCAACGCGGTCTTGCCGCTCAGCGCCGACTGCAAGGCCATGAGAAGCGGCATGATCCCGCGATGCGTGAACAGGACCGGCATGCGGTCTGTGCGGACTTCGGCGATCTTGCGTCCGAGCCTCACGCGTTCCAGCACTTCGTGCGCCAAGACCCGATGATCGAAATCACTGCAGCATGAACCGTCCATGTCGAATACCATGAAGATGTCGTTATCCTCTACCAGCAGGGCATCGACCATGGTAGTCAACGTGGTCTTGCGATAGCTGCCGCCTCCGCGACTCGAATTGGCGATGGCGACATCCTCGACCGTTCTTTCGAGCTGAACACCGCATTTGATGGAGGAATCGTATTCTGTGATGATATCCACGATCTCTTGGCCCATGCGGATCAGAGCATCTGCGTCGAGCTTCGCGACTTCATCATCGTAGATGAGCGGCGCTGCGGATTCTCCATTGGCGATTCGCCCCGGAAGGTCGAACCTGGCAGGCTCGCCCATGTCGGCGGAGCTTACTGCCATGCTGACAAGCTCGCGTGCCGCGTCTTCGCCGATGTCGGTGGAGGAGGAGAACCCTATCCTGCCCGACCTGATGACGCGCAGAGCGGCTCCTCGCATCCTGCGGGTCTCTACATGCTTGAGCTTGTTCATCTCGAAGGTCGCGGGAATGGTCTCGCTGCTTACAACGTAGATCTCGGCAGCGTTGGCGTGTTCGGCCGCCATATCCAGCAAGTCTTTCATGGCTAGTCTCCTCCCACCACAACGTTCCTGATCCGTATGTGCGGGCTGCCGTCGGATACCGACAGCGGTGCCTGCTGGCCTTTGCCGCACCCTCCGGTGCCGCCGTCGTTCATCGCAAGATCGTTGCCTACAGCGTCTATGTTCATCAATGTCTCGAATACGTTGCCTGTCAGGACCACGTTGCGAACCCGTTCGGCGATTTCGCCCTTGCGGATCATGAAGGCTTCCATCGCGCTGAATGTGAACATCTCCATGGTCGTCTCGCCGCCGTAAGCCTGAATGGCGTAGATGCCTTCGTCGATGTCGGAGATCATCTCCTCGAAACTGGTACGGCCGTTTTCAATGTAGGTGTTGGTCATCCGCACTATGGGCCGGAACCTGTAGTTGATCGCGCGGGCGTTTCCGGTGGGGCGCTCGCCCATCCTGCCCGCAGTTTCGCGCGAATGGAGCCTGCCCACGAGCACGCCCTCCCTGATCAGGGGCGTCAACGAGGCGGGCACGCCCTCGTCGTCGTACCGGTACGACCCTCTGTGGCCCGGCGCTGCGGCGCCGTCTGTGATGCCCAGGATGGGGGATCCGAACTGTTTGCCCAGGACCATGATGTCGCGGAGGGTCTCATTGTCGTAGATGAAGTCCGATTCGCTCAGGTGGCCGAAGGCTTCGTGCACGAATGTACCTGCCAGGGCCGGATCGAGCACCACTGTGTACTGGCCGGCTTTGGCCGGCGCTGCGTCGAGGTTGAGCACCGCGCGTCTGGCGCAGTCGCGGACCCTGTCGTGCTGGCCTTGGACGCTCTGGTAGCCGTCCACGCCTCCGGCGACGATGAACATCTGTTGCACGTTGTCGCCCTCCCGCGCGATGGCGGTGCAACTAGCGCCCACATCGCAATGCTCTTGCTCGATGAAAGCGCCTTCGGAGTTGGCGAAGAGCTTCTTCGAATAGGTGTCTCTGTACCTGACTGTGGTTGTCTGGATCTTGGGGCTGTAGCCCAGCATGATCTGGTTGTACTCCTCAAGCAGCTCCCGCTTGGCCGCAAGACTGATTGACCTGGGGTCAACCACCAGGGTCGGTACTACAGTGTCGTTCACGGGCTCCACAGGGACGAGGAGGCTGTCTCCATTCGCCTGCGATACCAGCTTGGCCTGGCTTACGGCCAGCGCCACGTGGTCTTTGAGGTTTGCGATGTCGTTGAACGAGGCAAATCCCCAGCCGCCCCCGGCCAGGGCGCGAACGCATCCTCCCATCGAGCGGGAGACGGACAGCTCGTCCGTGCCTCTGCCGCGCAGCGATATCTTGGTTCGCGCGGCATCTTCGATTCTTATGTCTATGTAGTCCGCTCCGTGGGATCTCAGCGCACCTTCGATTAGGTTTCGCACAATCTCATGCCCCCCCCATGCCCTCTTTGTGCAAGACTTGGACACCGGACCGCAGTATCCTTCAACCTGTCAGTTCTGCGGGGGAACTTTCGTGCGTTGGAGGAGTCTATCCCGAATGATCGAATGATCTTGATATGCCGCCAAACGCCCATATCACAGGCAGAAGCAGAGCTTAGGAAGGCGTGTAGCGCAGAATCGATGTCGCCTGGGAAGCGGGCGGCGAAATGGCCTATGGAAGAAGCAGCGGAGCACTGCGTTTCAGCATGGACCGGCGGTGGCTGTCGGTCATCGTTCTTTCGTTATTCTCCTCTTGGATGTTGGCTTTCCTCTTCGAAGGGCAAGTACTGTATGCCCTTTCGGATGCTTTGGGCTTGAGCCCGGATCGCATGACCTTCGGCGGGATCGCCGCGAATTTCGGCGGACTGCTTCTGTGCGGTTTCCTGATCAAAACAGAGAAGGCGGCAAGACGGCTCCTTTTGTGCTCGTATGCCTTTTTCATTGTCGCGTCCGCCATCTTCTTTACCCCGCCGTCTGTGTTCTGGCATTTGGGCGTCATCATAAGCTCTTTCCTGGCCGGAGGCTGCGTGGCGGCATGGGGCTTCTACTTCAAGAGCAGTACACTGAAGAACGAGCGCATAAGGACAGCCGCTGATGCTCTGGTATGTTCCAATGTCCTGATGATTCTGCTGAATGTATCGGGCATTTAACGGGATGCGCTGGTGGCCAACAACCCGGATCCCGCAAAACCGGGCGGGTGGGGCGACTATTAGGAGAGCCTTTTCATGCTCGCGAGGCCTGCCAGCGTAAGCCCTCGTCCAGCATGACGAGGTAGTTTCGAACCGGGGCGTAATTGGGCACTGAGTTCCCGGAACCCAGTGCCCATCTCTTGTCGGCACAATGGTCTATGATGTGGCGGACGTACTCGCGAAGGTCGTCTTCCTCCAGCCGGCACAGGCTGTCCACGTCTACGCCGCCAAGTGCCGCGACGCGGTGCCCGAAGGCGTCGACGAAGTCGCATACCGGGATTATCTCGTCCTGGAATGAGTTGTAGGCATCGATCTTCACATCGTCGATGAGGTAGTCCATGACGCGGGCGAGGTTTCCGCAGGAGTGGAACCAATATACCTGGCCTTGCTCGTGGGCGAGAGCCGCGTAGCGCTTGTGCCACGGCAGAACCAGCCGGCGCAGGTGCGTGGGCGACAGGAAGGTAGAGGTCTTAAAGCCCAGGTCATCGCCTTGGAATATGCCCGCCACGTTGTCGAGGGTGGTCACGTTGCGGTAGAAATCCAGGATGGACTGGCCCACGCGGTTGAACACCGCTTTCACCAGCGTAGGGTCTTCGTAGAGCATCATGCTCATGCCCTCGAAGCCCAGCAGGTATTCGCTGGAGATCTCGAACACGCCGCTTGAGGGGCACACAAGCATCTTCATTCCATCGGGGAGGTGACGCGAAACGTACTCGTAGGCCGCAAAATCCATCTTCTCCACGACATGCCAGGGATAGGCATCGTAGTCGTCCCACGACTTTATGACCCCCGTCCCCTCCTCGACCCAACCGCGTTCTCCCCGCGACAGATCGGCCGTATCATTGGTCACGCGGTGCTTGATCTCCGGG
The DNA here is from genome assembly GCA_002409965.1 of Firmicutes bacterium UBA5389. Taxonomy (GTDB): domain Bacteria; phylum Bacillota; class DTU025; order DTU025; family DTU025; genus UBA5389. Next base: position 83,387 of record DHON01000043.1, on the reverse strand, counting down.
ATCGACAGCCCGCCCGACACCCTTATGTAGTCGTATCCCATGTGCAGCCAGAACCTGATCTGCTGGTCCCAGAAGCCTTCGAAGTCGTGTTCGGGGGAGGGGATAGGCCGCTCGCCAAGTAGATCGGAAAGCACTTTGCTGACTATTTCGCCGTCTACGAAGAGCTCTGCGAAGTGCACGCGCTGGGCTCGCTTTTCGCCCCTGAGCACCTGCAGCAACTCATCGAAGTCTGGTTTGGGCTTGGCCAGCGGAACTAGCAGAGTATCTGACATCCGGTTATCCACCTTTCCCGGCTCGCGATATGCGAGCCTTCTGGTAATGGGCTGCCTGCTTACAAGCCATCTTGAAGCGATGGGATCAAAGGAGTATAGTAGTGATGGAACTGACGCCTACATGCTACACCACCCGTGTTTGGCCGTCAAGGCAGGCGGGTGACTGCATGTCCAGGCCATGTGCTCACATGCTGTTGCCGCTGTCCGCGAGACTTTCGTCAGAATGTGAACATCCCAGTTGATGCCATGCGCGGCACGGTTCCCATTCGCCTGACTGACCTGCAATCGTCGCTTAACACAGCCATACAGATCCTGAAATACGAGGAACTGCTTATCGGCGACGATGTCACTGCTGTGCTGTCGCCCGGCAACTACAGGCAATTCGCGCGACCCTACAACACGCGACTTTCGCGGCAGTTCGGCGGGCTTTCGATGCACTGCTGCGGCAGGTACGAGCAGAACCTTGCGGCGATCACACAAGCCCGAGTAGCCTGGCTACCGCGTGCGTGGCGCAGCATACCACAATCGCCACGGCTGTGGGCATGAGCGCGGCCAACGCTGTCCAGCGCAGGCTCTTGGTTTCGGCGGCTATCGTGAGCAGTGTCGTACTGCAGGGGAAGTGCAACACAGAGAAGATCATGGTGTTCAGGGCGGTCAGCCATGTCCAGCCATTGGCTGCCAGGATCCTGCCGAGCACGGCGAGCCCAGCCGTTTCCACGAGCGCCGTAGATGAGGAGTACGCCATGACCAGAATGGGGAGGACGATCTCATTCGCCGGCAGGCCCAGGATGAAAGCGGTCAGTATGAACCCGTCCAGCCCCATCAGGGCTGCCGCTGGTTGTAGTGTCCGGGCGATGGTTGCCAGAACGTTTGAGCCGCCCGGGGTGGTCATGTTGGCCAGAACCCAAACAACCACTCCGGCCGGCGCAGCCACGATCACTGCCCTCCGGAGCACCAGGAGCGTGCGGTCGTAGAGCGAGCGCAACAGCACTTGGGCTACTTGGGGCATACGGTATGGCGGCAGTTCCAAGATGAAGGAAGACGGCACGCCCCGAAGCACTGTCCTGGAGAGCGCCCACGACATGCCCAACGTGGCGGTCACTCCCAGAAGCACCATGGTGACCACAAGGAGCGATGCCGGAAGCGACCCTGCCGCGATCAGAGACGCCAGCGCGATCAGGGTCGGGAATCTTCCGTTGCACGGAGCAAAGTTGTTAGTTAAGATTGCCACCAGGCGTTCGCGCGGCGAGTCGATTATCCTGCAGGCCATTGCGCCGGCGGCGTTGCATCCAAATCCCATCGCCATGGTAAGCGACTGCTTCCCGTGGGCGCCGCACTGCCTGAAGCACCAGTCCATATTGAAGCTGACCCGGGCCAGATATCCCAAGTCTTCAAGCAGCGTGAAGAGGGGAAAGAAGATTGCCATGGGAGGCAGCATCACCGAGACCACCCAGGCCATGGTGCGGTATGCTCCCAGAACGACCGCGCCGTGCAGCCAGTCGGGGGCGTGCGCCGCTCGGAAGGCAGCCGACAGCCACGACTCCATGTGGAAGAGCGCCCGAGCCAGAAGTGCCGACGGATAGTTCGCCCCCACCAGTGTTATCCAGAACACTCCTCCGAGCAGCGCCAGCATAATGGGCAGGCCGAGCCAGCGTGATGTGAGTACATCGTCGATTCCGGGTTTCATCGTGGTCTTCGATGTCTGTATCGATGATGTTGCTTGGCTCACGACCTTATCGGAAATGGATTTGGCGCGGCGGTAGATCGCTTCAACGATTCTCTGGCGAGTCAGCGGATCTGTGTCCAGCAGGCGCAGGGCCACGTATCTGCGGCTGACGGCGGGTGGCAGTGTCGGCAGCCTGGACTCAAGCTCGCGCGAAGCATCTTCGATGTCCGTGGGATAGGTGATGGGACTCGGCTCGGGCTTCAGGCGCCCATCGACCAGGTCAGCGAGAATGCGTCTGAGCTCTTCAAGGCCATAGCCCGTGGATGCGGCAGTGAGCGCCACGGGCACTCCCAACTCGCGCTCAAGCGCTTCGCCATCGACCTGTATGCCGCGGCGATTGGCCTCATCTATGAGGTTCACGCATACGACCACTCTGGTGGTCAGCTCAAGGATCTGAAGGACGAGATTGAGGTTGCGCTCCAGGCACCCGGCTTCAACTACCACGATGACGGCATCCGGGCCTTGCTCGCAGAGGAAGTCGCGCGCTATGGACTCATCTTCCGAACACGCTAGAAGCGAATATGCGCCCGGCAGATCCACGACTACCGCTTGTTTGCCGCCAAGGTCGGCCCTGCCGAACGCCAGGTCCACAGTCTTGCCCGGCCAGTTGCCGGTGTGCTGCCGCAGGCCGGTGAGAGCGTTGAACACGGTGCTCTTGCCGGTGTTCGGGTTTCCGGCCAGCGCAATCACGTGTTCGTCGGGGCAACGGTGTGTCAAGCTGTAGTGAGCTGAGGCGCGCCCGTCGGCGCGCCCGGCGGGCCGGTTCAGCATGCCCCAGCCCCCGTTCCGGCTTCTGTGTTCATCTGTGGGCTATCGACTGGCGTAACAGTCACCAGCGAAGCGTCCTGCGCTCGGAGTGCGAGCATAGCGCCTCTAATCGTGAACGCTGTCGGGTCGCCAAGCGGGGCGCGACGCACCGCCGTCACCCGCGTTCCGAAGAGAAATCCCAGATCCAGCAGTCGGCTTCGCGCCATGCCGGTTGCCAGGACTGAACGTATGATTCCTGTCTGGCCCATGTGCAGATCACTCAGGGCTATGGCCCCGGGTTCGCGGTCGTGAGCGTTCTCCATGCCTAGCCTCCCGAATGCGCCGAGTCTCGCCGGCTCAGCCGCGCGAGGGGCGCCCTGACAGCATATGTGCCGAAGCAGGCGGCTGTGCCGTTGGCAGAAGGCGTCCGGAGTTCGGGCGGGAAGGGAGGCGGAACGGGCGGCGAAGGAGGCCGAACAGACGAAGAATGGGGCGACCGATGTCGCCCCATTCCTAGTTGCCTTCTGACGGCCTGCTTGCCTCCTAGAACTTCACACACAGCGACAGCCTGTGGCTGTCGGGCAGAACGTTGTGCGTCTGATAGGCATAGTCGATACTGAACCCAGGCAGCCCAAATCCTGCCCCGGCCGTGATCGACGTCTGCCCGCCGCCGAATGACCCTCCGGCTCTCACGGCAATCTGTTTGAACCTGTACTCGGCGCCGAGTTTGCCGGTGAACCCTCCCTTGAGAACAGCGTCGCCCGCAATGGTCAGATTCTCGATCGGGCAGAACGCTACGCCGACGCCGAACGAGCGATCGAAGGGGTCGGTTTCGCCGCTGGTGTACTTGAGAGATCCTATCAGATTGCGGCCCACGGCGCCCAAGCGGAGCTTGCCGTCAATGAGACTGAGGATGGCCCCGGCATCGAACGTCACGCCCCGGCCAGTGTTCTCAGGCAGAGTCTGCTGATACAGTTTGGCAGATGCCCCCAAACTGAGGTTGGAGAATACTGTCGCTCCGTATCCGACTATGGCCGCGAGGTCGGTCACGCCGAAGACCCCGGTTACGTTGGCGAACTCGTCGGTTTCCTCAATTCCAGAGGCATCCAGACGCAGTAGGCCCACACCTATGTTCTTCTGTGCATACCCTAGGGCAACGTAGCCTGCGGCCCCAAACTGGCTGGTGTAAAGCGATGTTACGTTTCTGCCGCTTACCAACGCAAGGCCGGCGGGGTTGTAGTAGATCGCCGCGGCATCATCGGCCACTGCGATGTGGGCGCCCCCCATGCCTAGCGCCCGCGCGCCCATGCCTATGTCTAGCGATGCGGCTGTGCCCACACCGTCGTCCGCTGCGCGCGCCGCTGCCGGCGCTAGAGTGAACGCAAGCGCCAACGCAAGCACAAGCGCTGTTGTTTTGAATCGCATTTGCTCGCCCCTCCTTAGTTCACGAGTGTGTCCAGGACTTGGGGAGGCGGGAGGGGGCACTGTGGAGCGCCACCCTCCGCCCATTCTTCCGGCTCATGCCAGCACGCTGCGCTAGCGGTTGATGACAAGCTTGCCGACTTCCGACTTACCTGCTTCGTAGACTACGATGTACAGGTAGACGCCGTTGGCCAGAGGCCTATCGCCTGCGGTGAGGTTCCACTCGTACGCGTTTATCGCTGCCGGCAGCTCAGCGCTGTAGATGAGACGGCCCGAGATATCGTACACGTGCAGCGTTCCATCGGCAGGGATATCGTAGTAGAACGTCACTCGGTTGCGCGCGGGGTTGGGAGCGGCCATGACAGCATGGGTGAGTACCACTATGGTGAACTCGTCGCTCACATCGTGCGCGGTTGCGTTGCTTGGGTCGGCAGCTGTGACTCTCACCTTGTACCTGCCGCCCCTTGTCAGCTTGGTCGTGTCCCACACATACTGGCCTGTGTTGTCCAGGTTCTCAGCTATGACACCCCAGCCAAAGTCGTCGGCCAGGTAGTCATACTCGAGCTTCACCGTGAGCGTGTCGCCGTCGGGATCGGATGCCTCCCACGTTATGGCTCGCTGTCCGGTCCAAACAGCGCCGGCCTCAGGCGTGAGCAGCTTGACCGTGGGCGCTACGTTGACGACATCGACTGTCTTCTCAGCCGTAGCCCAGAGCCCGCCGTTGTCGGTGACTGTGAGCTTGACAGTGAACTGACCCTTCGAAGCGTACTGGTGCTCTGGGTTCTGATTGTTGCTTGTGGCACCGTCGCCGAACTCCCAGAGCCATGCCACGATCGTGCCGTCATCGGTCGACTCGTCGGTGAACTTCACAACATCGCGCCTTGTGGCGGGCGATGGGGTGAAGCTGAATGCGGCCATCGGCGGCAGGTTGATGATGGTGAATTCGCCGGTGGTGTAATCTGATGACGCGCCCATCGGGTCGGTTACCCTTGCGCGCAGGCGGAAGGTGTCGCCTCCGGCGCCTACTTCGCTGGTGTTCCATTGGAACACGCCGGTGTTTTCCATGCCCTCGCCGAGCGCGTGCCACGTCTCGCCGTCGCGAGTCCAGTATAGATCGATCGCCAGCTCATTCGCTGCGTTATCAGGGTCGGCGGTCGACCACTTGACTTCGGTCACGCCGTGCAACTCCGCTCCGTCAGCGGGGGCCGTGATGGTCACCGCAGGCGGCATGTTGATCACGAGGTGCACAGGTATCGCGGCGAACGGACGGAACGGGTCGTTGGCGGATACGTATATGTAGAGTGAGAACTCTCCAGCTACTCCGCTCGTGTCGCCAAGTGTTACTACCACGTCCTGATGACTGCCTGGCAGCAGGTGGCCTGAGGTCGGGTTGACCGTCAGGATCTTGCCCACGGGCGCGAAGGCGAGTGCTAGGCCGTCTTCGATGTATGGAGCGTTGTACACCACTTGCAGTCCATCGGTTCCCGTGTCGTTCTCAATGCCTACGGTGGCCGATGTCACGCTTCCTGCCATCGACAGATACTGGTAGAGGATCGTGCCGTTAGGCTTGAGTATCACCTGGAACGTGAAGGTTCCTGTCTCTCCCCATCTCGGCACGTCCTCGTACTCGACGATGAACTGATTGCCAGTCTCATCGTAGTAGTAGTAGACGCTGCCCGAAGCTCCTGGGTTGAGGTCGTCCCAGAACATCGCGACCAGGTTGTTTGGATCCGATGAATCAGGTATCGGCGTGTTGTCCCACCTGGTGCGCCCTGTTCCGAAGGTCAAGTAACCGTTGGAGCACACACGAACATTGTTCTTCGCATCGCCGTAGAACGGGAACGCAAACGGCAGGTTCACGTCTGTGCTCGACTCGTCGGTGAGCGCCAGTCTGGTTCCGACATCGCTTATCTCGATCCAGTTGAACTCGGGTCCGTTCGGCTGGTTGCTATCCATCCACACGTAGCCGAACTGGTCGGGACCGCCTGCCCCAGCGCCCGCATATCCCCTTGGCTCCGCTCCGTAGTCGCCCTTTGCGGGGTTCGACTCAGTGTAGCGCTTCCACTCAGGGCTTTGGGCGAAGCTCGGCGCTACTGACACCTGGAAGTCCATCGGAGCCACGCCGGCATTGCTCACAGTTAGCGCCGTCTGTTCCTGCTCGCCGACTTGAACCGTCTCGTCGAAGGACGACGGATACGTCTCGAGAGTAGGCAACCACTTAACCGTGATTGTGACCTTGGCGGTCACTTCGACCTCGTTCTCGTCGATCACGTGCAGAATGGCCTCATATTCGCCTAGCTCCGCGTAGACATGCTCGACCTGGAGCTCGTGCACGGGATCGCTGCCGTCGCCGAACTCCCACCAGGAGTCGGTTATAGGCTTCGCGCCGGGTTCCACAGCGGCGTCAAACGCGACTGTGAGCGGCGGATGGCCGATATTCGGCGTGGCAGTTGCCGATGTGATGGTCGGGCCGCCTTCGATGTGGACTATCACATCCACAAAGAGCGCCGGCTTGAACGGGTCGTTCGTTGTAATCTCCAGGTACTTCCGCACGTCCTTACCGGGCTGGCCAAGTTTCGCAGCGTCCATGGTCATGCTGATATCCTGGCTTGTGCCCTTTACTACCGTGCCGCTTGTGGGATCGATCACCACGCCTCCGGTCGACAGCGGCATCTCGGTGTCGATCAGGTAGACTCGCGTGTTGTCCATAGATGCGACCCAGAGATTGCCATCGCCGGAGAGCGCGAGTCCCGCTCCGCTATAGTCACCGCCGTACGGGTGCGGGAACTGCGCGACTACCGCAAGCGTCTCGAGGTCGAGTGCGAAGATCATGTCAGGCTCGCCGTTGTTCGCCACGAACAAGATCCCGTTGGGATGCCACGCCAGGCCCGATATGCCCACGGGGAATGTGTAGGCCTCTATTATCGAGCCGGGGCTTGAATGGCTGAGCCCGTTGATGTGGTAGATTATGTCCTCGTTCCATCCTCCGATGTAGAAGGTGTCGGTTGCGGCATCATAGGCAAGGCCGCGCTGGGACGTGGATGCCCACTGGCCGCCTGAGGTTATGCTTGCTACGACCGCGCCCGTTGCCGGATCGAGGCCGTATATGCCGTTGTTGCCGCCTACGTTTACCTGCCACATCAGGTCACGGCTGGAGTCGTACGCCATGTCGGCCGGCCACTGGTTTGCCCATGGCGTGTTGAAGATTGATCCGGTGTGGACGCCCTCTGCCGTTGCAACGTGGTCCTTCTTCACCATGGGGTCGGATATCCACACATTGCCGTTGTAGCCTAAGCCCCAAGGCAGGTCGATCTGCGATGGAACCTGCCACGACAGTATCACACTGCCCATGGCATCGGGCCGCACAAAGGCGGATACCTTCTTGACGGCGTCTGGGTCGATTGAGCTGTACAGGCCTCGCGCTGTATTGGCGCTCGGATCTGACACGATGCCAATACGCTTGGGCATCACGATTGTGGGCGCGGTGCCCTCGCGCAGCTTGATGGTGTACTCGAGGTCAGCGTTGCCATCTGCATTGCCAATGGCTACTGTTTCAGTGTGCGTAGCCTTCGGAGCCAGCGTTACCTCAATCTGCGTCGGTTCCACTGTAGCGCGCGGCATCCACTTGACTTCGATTTCGAAGCTGGCTTCCGCAGTCGCGCCCATCTCATCGATGACCGTGAACGTTGCCGTGTACTTGCCCGGTTGGGCGTAGACATGCGTCACGTCAAGCTCAGTTGAGGATTGGCCGTCCCCGAAGTTCCACGCATGGCTCGCCGCCGGTGTTTCCGGCGACGTGTATGCCGCGTGGAATGCAACCTCCATGCCAGGCTCGCCCAGCGTCGGGGAGGCGGTCGCCTCTGTGATCGTCGGCGGCGCCGCGACTTGGGCTGTGACTGGGATCATGATCATGGGGTTATTCATATCGTTGGTGAACAGGACTACTGTTCCTGTGTGAGCTCCGGGATTGAGCTTCTCCGCATCGACAGTCACAGTGATGCTGGCATTGGCGCCCGCAGCCACCGTGCCTTCAGTCGGATCCCATGTCAGCCAGGAACTGCTGCCCATCGATCCGAGGCCAGTCTCCAGAAGGTACATCTTGCCAGTGCCATAGGCTGCGACCCACAGGTTTCCGTCGCTATCGAACTCGCAGCCCGCGCCGCCCATTGCGCCGGGGATCGGGAACTGCCCGACAGTGGCGTGGCTTGATGCGTCGACTAGGTAGACCAGCGATAGCTCGCTGGAGCTGACAGCGAGGACGTTCGCCGCAGGGTGGTAAGCCAGACCTGCGATGGAGGCGCCTGCCATGCTCCAATGCTCGATTACCTCTCCTCGGCTGTCCCAGCTTTCGCCCTTGATCTTGTAGATGACGTCTTCGTTCCAGCCACCGATGTAGAAGGTGTCGTCGTTGGAGTTGTAGGCCAGGCCGCGCTGCGAAACGCTGGCCCAGGCTGAGTTCTGTATCGAACCGACTATCTGACCATTTGCGGGGTCGATCTTGTGAATGGCGTTGTCGCCGCCCACATTGACCTGCCAGATGTAGGTTCCATCGAAGGCCGTGTCGGCGGACCAGTAGCCGCCGAAATCCGCGGACCAGCTGGTGCCGGTGTATGTGCCTTCGGGGGTGATCACGTAGTCGACTGTGGGGTCGACTGCGCCGTCGCCGATCACGAGGTTGCCGGATCCATAGAGCACTGCCACGCCCCAGGGGTCGATTGACTGAGGGCATGTCCAGCTCGTGATGACAGAGCCGACGTCCCGAGGAAGCCATGGCGACCTCTCTGGAACAGGGGCGGGGCCATGGAGTCCTGCAACCGTCTTAGCATTCGGATCGGCAGAACCTGCCGCCGGGGACCTTTCAGGTTTCGCCACCGCATTGGGCAGTTCGTCGCTGCCGAATACGAGGACCCCGGGGCCGGCGTTTGCAAGCGCCAGCGTGCCGGCGGCCGTCTGCCCTCCGGCAAGCCGGAAGGTGAACTCAGCCGGGTTCCAGCTTGCGGAGGCTGGGTCCGTCACGTTGACGATAACGCTTGCGGAGGTTGTGTAGCCATCGTTGTCGACGGCGGTGAAGATGGCTGTGTACTTGCCGTTCGCGGCGTACGTGTGCGTGGGAGCGAACTCATGTACAGCAGCCGTGTTGTCGCCGAATGTCCAGTACTTGTCGGCGACTTGCCCGTCGGGATCATATGCCGCAGCTGCGAACTGGAAGGCAGTAGCCTTCGGGCCAGTCCGTGGGCTAGCGCCCGCTGCCGTGATCACGGGGGCCTGATTCGGGATAACCTCGATGTGAATCGGGATAACCGTCATGGGCTTGCGGACGTCGTTTGTCTGGAAGACAATCGCGCCGTCTACTGGGCCCGAGCCGGTAGGCGTGAGGTCGAACACTAAGCCTAGCTCCACGCTCTGGCCCGGCTCGATACTTCCCTGACTCGGAGTGACATCAAGCCACGAAAACGGCTTTATCCTTATGGCGAGATTGTCGTGAATGTAATCTCTCGTGTTGTACAGTACCTGGAGGCCGTCTGTGCCGGTGGAATTCTCGATGCCGATGGTGCCCCTGCTCACGTATGACATGGGCAGGTCTATCTCCTTGTACTGATACACGATAGTTCCATCGGGGTACAAGATGGCCTGGAATGTGTAGCATCCGCCGCTGTAGGATCTCTCCACTTCATACCACTCTACGATGAATCTGTTGTTGGCAGTATCGTGGTAGTGGTACACGCCGGCGAGATACCAGTCAGTGTTGGGGTTGAGGTCCTCCCAGTACACTGCCAGCAAGTCGTTGGGATCCGCCGGATCGGGAATGGACTTGTTTTGCCAGGCGTTCGCCTTCGTTCCGAATGTGAGATAACCGTCGGAACAGATGCGAATCGACTGCTTCTTCTGCCCGTAGAACGGGAATTCAAAGGGCAGATTCACAAGCACGCCGCCGTCGTTGGCGAGGCTCAGCTTCGTTCCGACTTGGCGGATTTCCACCCAATCGAAGGCGGGCCCGCCCGGTTCATCGGAATCGGTCCACATGTAGCCGAACTGGTCAGGACCGCCTGCGCCCAGGGGCTCAATGTCTGCGCCTTCTGGGATCACTCCGGGTGGAGGAATGGTGGCGGTGTATGTCAGAGCGGCATCTCCGATGTTCGTCAGCGTCAATGTAGCCGACTGCGTGCGATGCGCGCGGATGACCCTGTTGAACGATGCAGGGTCGAACTCTGCCTTGGGCAGGTTGGCCACGATCACTTGCACGCTGGCTGTGGCGGTTAGTCCATCGTCGTCAGTGACCGTGAGTGTCGCGGTGTACTCCCCGTCAGCGACGTAGGTGTGCACGGGTGTGAGTGTGCCCGTCACTGAAGCGCTTTCGTCGCCGAAGTTCCACTCGCTAGCCACAATTACGCCGTCGATATCGCGCGCGCGGGCCGAGAAGTGCACCTCGAGCGGGGCCTTGCCGGCCCATGGCTCCGCTGCGATCGATTCGATCTGCGGTTCAACCCTCGATTCTACGTGCATGATCGCCGGCACTATTACCTCGGGGTTGACGGGATCGTTGCACGCAATCCTAATCGAGGCTGCCCAGTCGCCTTCTGCCAGGCGTCCGGCCTTGAATGTGGCAGTAATCGTGTCCGATTCTCCCGGAGCCACGACGCCCGAGGTCTTGTCGATAACGACATAGGTTGGCATGAACATCACTGCCAGGTCATCATGCACATAATCCTCGTTGTAGGCCACCTGAAGCCCGACAGTGCCGGTCTTGTTCTCGATGCCTATTGTGGCTTCGTCAAGGAATGCGCCCGGCATCGTCTTGTAGTGGTACGTTATCGTTCCGGCCGGAGTCAGCACCACCTGGAAGGTGTAGGCTGCAGCTCCTCCATACGGTTTGACGTTTTGATACTGGACAACAAACACGTTGTCGTCGCCGTAATAGTAGACCCTTGCAGGATCCTTGTTGGGCTGCAGGTCGTCCCAGAATACGGCGATCAGGTCGTTAGGCTCGGTTGTACTGGGTATGCGGGCGTTAATGTATGTTGTGGTCTTCGAGCCAAACGTGAGGTAGCCGTTGGAACACACGTTGACCTTGGTTTTGCTTTCGCCGTAGAACGGGAACTCAAAGGGGAGGTTGACCTCTATTCCCTTGTCGTCGCCTAGGGTAAGCAGCGTTCCAATTCCGGAGATTTCGATCCATTCAGGTAGGCCCACGCCCTCAGTGTCGCTGTCGACCCACACGTAGCCAAAGGAATCCGGCCCGCCCGAGCCCAGAGGATTCGACGCGCGGCCAGACGTGGGCTGGATCATGCCCTCAAGAGCTACGTCTGCAGCGTAAGTCAGCTCGCCGAGGCCATCATTTGTGATGGTGAGCGTGTGCTCCTCAACGTCTCCCCACACCAGGTCGGCAGTGAGCGCGGACGGCTCCACGCCGATTATCGGCGGGAAGAAGACGTTGATCTCGATCGTGGCAGAACGCTCGTTTTGGTCTGCGTCTACCACATGGAAGGAAGCGGTGAATAGGCCCTCTTCCGTGTACACGTGTGTCGCGTTCCATTCGTGTACGGACTCGCTTCCGTCTCCGAAGCTCCACCACTTGTCGGTGATTTCGGCCCCAGTGCTCTGGGCGGTTGCGCTGAATGCCACAGTGAGCGGGGGAGGACCGTAGGTGGGAGCAGCTTCGACAGAAGTGATCACGGGGCCGCCTATCGACTCTATCGCCGCCGCGGCGTTCATGCGTCCGCCTGTGGCGACCTTACCCTGGAATGCAGTCTTTACGTCCACGGTTGTGAGGATCGCATCCTTGACCGTGGGCATGCCTGCGCTCCAACCCGGCGCGCCCTGATAGAGCGGCACGGCGGGATGTGTGGAGGCCAGCAGGGCCGACACTCCCGACACGTGAGGTGTCGCCATAGAGGTGCCCCAGAAGTAGGCGTATGCCTCTGTGGGGGTTGGCGGCACCGGGTCGGGCAGTATGGTCGAGGCGATGTAGCCACCCGGAGCGAACAGGTCCACTGAGGTTAGGCCGTAGCATGTGCTCCACCAGCCTGGGTAGTTGCACGGCTGGTCATTTTGCATGCTAGCTGCGACCGAGATGATGTTCTCGCTTGTGTAGCTGGATGGATAGTGCGGGCTTACGTCGGTGTTTTGGCCGCTGTTGCCTGCGGCGCACACGACGAGAGCATTAGTCGCCTCAATTGCATCCTTGAGGGACTGCTCGTACGGCCCTCCGCCCCAGCTGCAGCTGATGACTTTGGCGCCCTTGGCATGGGCGTACTGCATCGCGAGAATCGCATCAGAAGTGTACCCGCCATCGGGGCCAATGAACTTGAGACTGATGATCTTCACATTCCAGTTGATGCCGGGGACACCCATGGCGTTGTTGCCTAGGGCGCCGATCGTGCCTGCGCAGTGCGTGCCGTGGTCGTCGTTTAGGTCCCCGTACCTGTCACGCTGGTTCGGGTCGTACACGGTGTTGTCGTCGTCGAAGAAGTCCCAGCCGTACACGTCGTCGATGTAGCCGTTGCCATCGTCGTCGATGCCGTTGTCGGGAATCTCGCCGGGGTTGCGCCAGATGTTCGCGTTGAGATCGGGGTGGTCTACATAGACTCCCGTGTCGATGACTGCAACGATCAGTTCGCTCGACCCGGTGCCGATCGCCCATGCTTCAGGCGCGTCGATGTCAGCATCGTCAACGGGGTTGCCGGACATCTCCGGGTCTTTGTACTGACAATTCTCATTGTGCAATCCCCAAGTTTTGCTGAAGTGAGTGTCATTGGGGAACACAGGAGTGTCCCTGTACTGCTTGTAGTCGCGCTCTGCGTAGAGAACTCCGGGCGCGGCGTCGAGCTTGATGATAGCGTCATCTACTCGAGCGCCGTCGGGGAGTTCCACAATACCGATACGGAGTCCGCCCGGGAAACTGGCGGAGGGCTCGAAGTCGGCCGCTCGGCGCAGCGAGTAGCCGAGTCGGGTAATGGAGTCGGCGGCTGCATTGGCCGTGACAGTGTCGGCGAACCGCACAATCACACGGCTCGGATGATACTCGAGCGGCCCAGGCTGCCATCCGCCGCGCGGTTGGCCCGCCGTCTCCGTGGCGAGCGTTTGCCCAGTCGCGAATGTCAAGGCCGCCAAAGCGAAAAGCGCGACGGTCAAGAGTGCTGTTTTTCGGTGGCTTCGCACCATCTGTTGGTTTCGCCCCTTTCAAATAGGAGGTCGATTCGAGGTCTGCGCTGTTTTTGGCCGTCAGCAATGTGCGCGTATCAAGCTACCTTCGCCCTGGCATCACCTCCGGTTCTCTGTCGACGGATGCTGCCTGTTGCTCCTTGGGCATCCGGCAACGTTAGCTGGACGACTTCTGGAACGGAACTACGAAATAGTAATCAAGATGAAAACGTTCCATGAACATCCATACATGTACGCATAATACGACGAGCTTCCCAATAGTCCTGCAAGGTGTTGCACATTGCAGTAATCAACGCTACTTCTGTGACATCATCGGGACTATCTAGTATGAAGCCTTGCGGAGATGGATCAGAAAAATGAGGGAGCGGGTGGCCCCGCTCCCTGCTGTAGGATGTTCGCTCAGGTGGGATCAGAATTTGACACACAGCGACAGCCTATGGCTGTCAGGTAGGATGCTGTGCGTTTGGTAGGCGTAGTCGACACTGAACAGCGGCATCACAAAGCCCGCGCCCGCCGAGAACGAGATCTTGTCGTCGCGGTAGGCGCCGCCCGCCCTCACCGCGAACTTGCCTAGTTGGAATTCGCCTCCGATTCGCGCGTCCATGCCGTCCTTCCAGATCACGTCGGCCGCCAGCAGCAGCTTGTCTAGAGGGCGCACCGCGATTCCGGCGCCAAAGGAGCGATCGAAGGCATCGGTGTGCCCGCTGGAGTACTTGATCGAACCTAAGGCATTGCGGCATACCGCCCCAAGCCGAAGCTTGCCTCCCGCTGTTGCGAAGAGGACTCCGACGTCGCCGGTGGCCCCGTGCCCTGAGTTGGAAGGCAGCGCCTGCGAGTAGTACTTGATTGCGCCGCCCACGCCGAGTTGCGGCATGACTTTGGCGGCGGCGCCGAGGATCAGGGTTAGGTCTGTGACGCCGAACACCCCGGTGATGTTGGCGAACTCGTCGGTCTCATCGATTCCCGAGGCGTCCAGCTTCATGGCGCCCACGCCTACATAGCGCTGGGCATAACCTAGCCCCATGTAGCCAGCCGCCCCGAACTGGTTGGTGTAGAGCGACACAATATGCCTGCCGTCAACGAAGGCTAGGCCGGCCGGGTTATAGTACACTGCCGCCGCATCGTCTACCACGGCGATATGTGCTCCGCCCATGCCCAGCGCCCGGGCTCCCAGGCCAATATCGAGCATTGCCGCAGTGCCTACCGGGTCTTCCGCGGCAAGCGCCGTGGCGCCTGCAGACAGGGCGAACAAGAGCACAAGCGCAAGCACTGTTGGTCTCAATCGCATTATTCACCCCTCCTAGTATCGAGAGTGCGTCCCGAAGACTCATCTGCGCTTAGCGGTTCACCACTAGGCGGCCTACTTCCGACTTTTGTGCATCGCCCAGTACGATGTAGAGGTAGACGCCGTTGGCCAGCGGCCTGCCGCCTGCATGCAGGTTCCACTCGTACGCATGCATTGACGCCGACAGCGGTGTGCTGTGGACGAGACGGCCTGCGATATCGTACACATGCAGCATCGCATCGGCAGGGATGTCGTAGTAGAATGTCACTGAGTCGCACGCCGGGTTGGGAGCGGCCATGATTGTGCGGGTGAGTACTACGATGACGAACTCCCCGCTTATCGCGGTGGTGGCCCCGGCGTCCGGATCAGTGGCGGTTACCCTTACCGTGTAGCGTCCGCCCCGCTTGACCTGCGATGTATCCCATACGTACTTGCCAGTATTCGACTGGTTGGCCGCGATCGTCTGCCAGCTTGGGCTGTTTGCCTGCATCGCGTACTCGAGAGTGATCTTGAGTTCGGATGCGGCATCGTCGGGGTCAGTGGCCTCCCACTCGATGGTCTGCTCGCCTGTCCATACCATCCCAGCCATCGGCTTGAGCAACCTTACTTCCGGCGGCAGGTTCCTGACGGTGATCTCGTGCTCCACCGAGTCGGAAAGGTCGCCATCGTCAGTGACTGTGAGCTTGACGGTGAACTTGCCCTTCGCAGTGTACTGGTGCTCCGGGTTCTGCTCGCCGCTTTCGGCCCCATCGCCGAATTCCCAGCGCCACGCCGCAATTCCGCCGTCATCTGTCGTCTCGTCCGTGAACTTCACGACATCGCGGACTGAGGGAGACGATGGCGCGAAGCTGAACGCCGCCGTTGGAGGCGCGTTCACCACTTCCACGGTGTGCTCTACGCTGTCGGCGGCATTGTCGTCATCTATCACCGTCAGCCGGGCAGTGAACGTGCCCGAAGTCGCATACGCGTGCGCGGCATCGTAAGACGCGCTTGTAGCGCCATCGCCGAACTCCCAGAAGGCTGCGACTATCTCGGCGTCGTCCGTTGACTCATTGGTGAATGTCACGACTTGACCGGCGTTTACAGGCAACGGGGAGAAGCTGAACGCTGCGATCGGCGCTGCGTTCCCCACTGCGATTGACTTCTCCACGGTTCCTGTGAGCCCACCGTTGTCGGTGACAGTTAGCTTGATCGTGAACTCGCCCTTCTCAGCGTACTGATGCTCCGGATTACGATCAGAGCTTTCGGTTCCGTCTCCGAACTCCCAGAGCCATGCCACGATCGTGCCATCGTCGGTCGACTCGTCGGTGAACTTCACAACATCGCGCCTTGTGGCTGGCGATGGTGTGAAGCTGAACGCGGCGACTGGCGCCAGGTTGATGATGGTGAACTCATCTGTGATGAACTCGTGCTGCGCGTCTGCAGGGTCGGTGACTTTCGCTCGCAGCCGGAAGGTATTGCCGGCTTCGCCCACTTCGATGGTGTTCCATTCGAAGGAGCCGGTGTTGGCAAGTCCGGTTCCGAGCTCGTGCCACTCGCTGCCGTCGCCCGTCCACGCGAGGTGGATCAGAAGCTGATCTGACTCATCGTCAGGGTCGGTCGCCGCCCATTTGATCTCGGTAATCCCGTGCAGCTCGGCACCGCCCACAGGTGCTGTGATTGCGATTGCGGGGGCGGCGTTGAGCTTGAGTTTCACGGGGATAGTTGCAAACGGACGGTATGGATCGTTAGCAGACACATACAGGTTGAGCGAGTATGTGCCGTACGGAGCGTCAGGAGATCCGAGCGTGACAACTACTTCCTGATGCCCTCCGGGTACAAGGTATCCTGATGTCGGATTGACTCTGAGGATTGCTCCGACAGGCGCAAACCCTATTGCCAGTCCATCTTCGATGTAGGAGGCGTTGTACACTACCTGGAGACCATCGGTTCCCGTGGCATCCTCGATTCCAGCCGTGGCTGAATCAAGGGCCCCCGACATGTTCAGATACTGGTAGATTATTGTTCCATTGGGCTTCAGGATCACCTGGAACGTGTAGCTTGCCGTTGCGCCCCATCTGGGTATGTTCTTGTACTCCACTATGAAGCGTTCATTGTCGGCGTCGTTGTAGTAGTAGACCTCTCCGCCGCCTGCATTGAGATCGTCCCAGAACACTGCGAGCATGTCATTGGGCTCTGCTGATGTGGGAATCGGCGCGTTCGTCCAGTAGTAGTTGATGGAGTCGGCATCGAAGCTGAGGTAGCCGTTGGCGCTTATGCCGATCTGCGTCTTCGTCTCGCCGTAGAACGGGAAGGCGAAGGGCAGGGGCACCATTGCGCCATCGTCATCGCCTAAGTATACGCGCGTCCCGAGTCCGCTGATTTCCACCCAGTCGAAGGCAGGTCCGCCGGGGTTCTTGCTGTCGATCCAGATGTAGCCGTACTCATCAGGCCCGCCAGCGCCAGCTCCTGCGTAACCCCTGGGTTCGGAGGCGTAGTCGCCCTTTGTCGGCGCCGAAGCGGCGTATGCTCTCCACTCAGGGCTCTCGGCGAAGCTGGGAGCGACTGCGATCTGGAAGTTCATCGGCGCAACGCCGGTGTTGCTGACTGTCAAGACAGCCTGCTCTTCCTCTCCGACTTGGATGACTTCGTCGAATTCCTCGGGTTCGACCCCCAGCACAGGCAGCCACTTGACTGTCACTGTCAGCTCGGCAGTTGCCTCAACCTCGTTCTCGTCTACCACGTGGAAGATCGATTTGTACACTCCAAGATCAGTATAGACATGTGTTGCCTCTGCTTCATGGATCGGTTCGCTTCCATCGCCGAACTCCCACCACATGTCAGTTATCGGCTTGGCGCCCGGGCGAACGGTGGCGGCGAAGGCCACTGTGAGGGGAGGCTGGCCGATCTGGGGAGTGGCGGTTGATTCGACGATGGTAGGCCCTGCTTCGATGTGGACGATGAGATCCACGAAGAGCGCTGGGTTGATCGGGTCGTTCGTCAGGATCTCGAGGTACTTGCGCACGTCCTGACCGGGCTTGCCGAGCTCGGCGGCGTTGATCGTCACAGTAAGATCCGCGGTCTGCCCTGTGGGCACAGTGCCGCTTGTGGGCTGGACGATTATGCCGGCGCTCAGCGGCATTTCAGTGTCGATCAGGTACACGTAGTTGTTCTCCTGGGATGCGACCCAGAGGTTGCCGTCATCGTTGAGCGCCAGGCCCGCGCCGGAGTAGTCTCCCCGGTACGGGTGCTGGAACTGGTGGATTACGGCGAGGGATTCCATGTCGATCCCATAGATCATGTCAGGAGCGGAATTAGTGGATACCCACAGCACGCCATCGGGGTGATACTCCAGCCCTGCTATGCTCACAGGGAAGGAGTATGACGCGATTACCGCGCCGGGGGTGGCCCAGCTCGGCCCCATGATGTGGTAGATGATGTCCTCGTTCCATCCGCCGATGTAGAAGGTGTCGGTGTCGGCGTCATAGCCCAGGCCGCGCTGTGAAACCGAGGCCCATGCGCCGCCGGAAGCTATCTTGGTCACGACCTCTCCTGTCGCGGGGCTCAGGCCGTAGATGCCGTTGTCGCCGCCCACGTTGACCTGCCACATTAGGTTTCGATTGGAGTCATATGCCATGTCGCCTGGCCACGAGCCAGCCCATGGTGTGTTGAAGACTGTGCCTGTGAACACGCCGCCTGCAGTGATGATGTAGTCTTTCTTGTTCAGCGGGTCGGCAAGCCAGACGTTTGTGGCGTCGAATCCGAGGCCCCATGCGATGTCCACAGCAGAGGGCGCCGGCCACGACTTGATTACATCGCCTACGCCATCAGGTTGGATGTTGGCAGCGATTCTCTCAACTACGGCTGGGTCGAACGGCAGGTATAGGCCTTCCGCCTTGGCCGCGTTGGGATCGATCACTGTCCCTATCCGCTTAGGCATAGCCACGTAAGGGGCGCTGCCGCCCTTCACCTTTGCGCTGAAGGTGAGAGGCGCATTCCCATCCACGTTGCCGACTGTAACGGTCTCGGTCGCTTCGCCCTTAGGAGGCAGGGTGATCTCGATCAGTGTGGGATCCACTGTGGCCCGGGGCACCCACTTGACTACTATGTCGATGCTCGCCTCAGCAGTGGCGCCGAGCTGGTCGACTACTGTGAACGTGGCGGTGTAGGCGCCGGGGGCTGAGTAAGTGTACACTACATCGAGCTCTGCAGCTGAGGATCCATCGCCGAAGTTCCAGCCGTAGCTAACGACTGGCACCTCTGGCGCGACGAATGCCGCGTGGAATGTGACCGGAAGCGGAGGCTCGCCGAACACGGGTTCAGCGGTTGCCGCAGTGATCACCGGAGGCGCTGCTACCTGTAGGGTTACTGGCACAACGATCAGCGGGTTTTCGATATCGCTGGTTGTGAGCACTACATTACCCTCGTGCAGTCCAGAGTTGAGTTTCTCACTATCGACTGTGACCGTGATAGGAACTGATCCGCCCGCAGGCACGCTGCCTTCCGCAGGCTGCCAGCTGAGCCAGTCGCCCGAGCCTATCGGCCCGAGGCCGGTCTCTACCAAATACATGGTGTTGTTGTCTTGAGATGCGACCCAGAGGTTCCCATCGGGGCCGAATTCGCATCCCGCGCCTGCGTAATCGCCGTTGTAGGGATGCCTGAACTGCGCGATAACGGCATGGCTTGCGGCATCGACGAAGTAGATCATGTCGGGAGCCGCATTCACCGTTACTGCGAGAACGTTAGCTGCGGGGTGGTATGCGAGGCCTGCGATGCTCACCGGCATTGACCACTGCTCGATGATCTGTCCAGGCGTATCCCATGATTCGCCCTTGATCTTGTAGATTATGTCCTCGTTCCATCCGCCGATGTAGAACGTGTCGTCATTGGAGTTGTAGGCCAGGCCGCGTTGGGAGATGCCTGTCCAGACTGAACCGGATATCGATCCCAGTACCGCGCCGCTGCCCGGGTCAAGCTTGTAGATGCCGTTGTTGCCACCCACGTTGACCTGCCAGATGTTGGCTCCGTCGAATGCCATGTCGCCGGCCCAGGATCCGCCGAAGTTGGCGGCCCAGCTTGTTCCAGTGTGGGCTCCCTCGGGTGTGACGACATGGTCGACTGTGGGTGTGGGGTCGGGATCGGCTATGACCAGGTTGCCTGTGTCGAGCAGTACGCCCACACCCCAACCTAGAGTGATGGGGCTGGGGCACGGCCAGCTCGTTATCACAGAACCTACGGCCTCAGGTAGCCACTCCGACCTCTCCGGGTTCGGGATCGGCGCGTACAGTCCGAATGCCGTCTTGGCCTCAGTGTCCTTGATATCCAGAGGAAGCACTAGCCTCTCCGGCATTTGGACCAGGCTTGGGAACTCGCCGCTTCCGAAGAGGAGAGTGCCGGGCCCTGCGTTGGAGAGGGTGAGTATTCCTGTTGCCGTTTGGCCTCCGCCCACTCGGAAGCTGAACTGCGTCGGGTTCCAGCTTGCCGATGCGGACTGTGCGACAGTCACCTTCACTGTGGCAGTGGCGATGTATCCATCGTTGTCCACAGCTGCGAATGTGGCCGTGTATACTCCTGCAGCTGCGTAGACGTGACTTGCAACGAATTCGTGGACAACCGGGGATCCGTCGCCGAACGACCAGTGTTTGTCTACTACTGATCCATCCGGATCGTACGCTGCACCAACGAACTCGAACGAGGTGCCCGGAGGCCCTTGCTGAGGGTTGACAGCACACGCTGTGATCTCAGGAGGGCTGTTCGGGATCACCTGGATGTGGACGGGAACTATCGTCCTGGGCCTTCGGATATCGTTGGTATCGAGCACAATCGCGCCGTCCAGCGTACCCGACCCGACCACTGCCAGGTCGAATGTGACGTCAAGATCCATGCTCTCGCCGGGCTCAAGTTCGCCTTCGGTAGGCGCAACCGACATCCAGCTGATAGGCTTGATCTTGATTGCAAGGTTGTTGTGCATGTAACCGTCTGTGTTGTGGAGCACCTGCAATCCGTCAGTACCTGTGGCATTTTCGATGCCGATAGTGCCGTCCTTCGCGTAGGTGGCACTGGCAAACTGCATGTCGAGATACTGGTACACAATTCCGCCATCAGGATACAGGATGGCCTGGAACGTGTATTGGCCGTTGCTGTAGTACCGAGGCAGTTTGGACCATTCTACTATGAAGCGGTTGTTGACTGCGTCATAGTAGTAGAAGACGCCGCCGTCAGCCGGTGCCTGGGGCGGGTTGAGGTCGTCCCAATAGACGGCCATCATGTCGTTTGGCTCAGCGGGATTGGGGATCGCGACGTTGGTGTATGCATTCCCCTTTGTGCCAAATGTCAGATAACCGTCGGAGCAGATCCGAATCGATGTCTTGATGTCTCCGTAGAATGGGAAGCCGAACGGGAGATCGACCACCCTGGAGTCATCGCCGGAGACAGGCAGCTCTGTGCCGATTCCGCTGATCTCAACCCAGTTGAATGCCGGACCGCCCGGTTCATCTGAATCGCGCCACATGTAGCCGAAGACATCGGGGCCTCCTGCACCGAGCGGATCGAGTTCGCCTGCTTCTGAAGGAATTCCCGCTGTAAAGGCTGTTGCGGAGAATTCCAGCGGGGCCACTCCTGTGTTGGTCACCGTCAGTGTCTCAGTGCGCTGCCTGTGGGCGCGAATCACCTGGTTGAATGAAACAGGATCCACAGACGCCTGAGGCAGATCGGCCACGATTATGTCCATGTTCGCCGAGGTTTGGAATCCGTCGTCATCGGTAACTGTCACTGTAGCGGTGTAGTTGCCTTCTGCCATGTAGGTATGGACAGGGTTGAACGTCCCGCTCACGGTTGGACTGCCATCGCCGAAGTCCCAAATCGCATCGACGACCATTCCATCTTGGTCATAGGCATCCACTGAGAAGTGGACTTCAAGCGGGGCGCTTCCAGCCCATGGGTTGGCAGTGACCGAACGGATCGTGGGGTTGATGCGCGACCTGACGAACATGAAGGTCTCCAAATCGACCTTGGGGTTCGCGGGGTCGTTGCTTTCGATCTCTACTACAGCCTTCCACGTGCCTTTTGGCAAGTGGTCGGCGAAGAACATCAGATCGAATGTGTCCGTTTCTCCAGGCTCAACAGTCCCCCCTGTTGAACTTGAGATGATCCATCCTGGGAGAAACATGATCGCCATGTCATCGTGGACGTAGTTTTGGTTGTACGCCGTCTGCAGTCCTACTGTGCCAGCGGCGTTCTCGATGCCGATAGTGGCTTCGTTGAGGCGTGTCCCAGCCATAGTCAGGTACTGGTACATGATCACGCCTTGGGGTGAAAGCCATACCTGGAACGTGTAGGGTCCGCCACTGCTCAATCTGGGCACGTTCGTGTACTGAACTACGAAGATCTCTTCATCACCGTAGTAGTGGCAGGTTCCGCTCGAGCTCAGAGTGAGGTCGTCCCAGAATACTGCGAGCAGATCGTTGGGGTTCATGGTACTCGGGATATTGGCGTTAGTCCACACACCGAGGCTGCTTCCGAAGGTCAGATACCCGTTGGAACATATTGCGATCTGCGATTTATTCTGCCCGTAGAACGGGAATTCGAACGGCAGGTCGACTACGATGCCATTGTCGTCTCCCAATGTAACCTGAGTTCCTATGGGCCTTATATCCTCCCATTCAGGAGGCTCCATGCCAGGCTCATCAGTGTCGAGCCAGAAGTAGCCGAAGGAATCAGGTCCTCCCTGGCCGAGCCTGGCTTCGCCTGACGCATCTAGCTTCCCGACCAGCCTGATGCTTATGCTGTAATCGAGCTCGCCAAGGCCTGTGTTGCTGATGGCAACCTCGCGAGTCGTCTCTTCGCCCCACCACAGGTCGACGTGAATCTCATCTGGATCCACGCCAATGACGGGCGGGAAGAACACCTTGATTGTCACGGAAGCGGTTGCTTCAATGCCACCGTTGTCGACAGCGTGGAACGTGGCAGTGAAGTCCCCTTGCTCTTCATAGGTGTGAACGGTGTTGAACTCATGCACGAGCGCGCTTCCATCGCCGAAGTCCCACCACTTATCCACGATCTCGCCGTCCGGCGACATCGCGGAAGCGGTGAATGTAACCTCAAGAGGCGGCGGACCGAATCTGGGCTGGGCGTCTATCGATGTTATCACCGGTCCGCCCAGTCCCATAAGCGCCGCGGCGACGTTGAGTCTACCGTCCGTCAGTACCTTGCCCTCATAGGCTGGTTTGACGTCGACGGTGTCGAGGATTATGTCCTTCACAGTCGGCTGCCCCGGAGTCCAGCCCGGCGCGCCGGGGTAGAGCGCAACGCTTGGCCGCAGTGAATGCACGAGCGCTGCCGTGCCCGACACGTGAGGCGTCGCCATGGACGTTCCGTAGAAGAAGTCGTACGCCTCTGCGGGCTGCGATGGCGGAGGGTCCGGTGGAATGGTGGAGAGGATGTACCCGCCCGGCGCGAACAGGTCGACGCTCGTTGGGCCCCAGCACGTGCTCCACCAGCCTGGATAGTTGCAGGGCGTCTCGTTTTGCATCATCGCCGCCACGGAGATGATGTTGGCGCTGTCGTAGCTGGACGGATAGTGCGGGTTTACGTCAGTGTTAGCGCCGCTGTTTCCGGCGGCGCATGGCACCAAAGCATGCGTCGCTTCAATCGCGTCCTTAAGCGCCTGATTGAAGCCGCCTCCGCCCCAGCTGCAGCTGATAACCTTGGCGCCCTTGTTGGCCGCGTAGTTGAACGCCAAGATGGCATCGGACGTGTAACCTCCATCGGGTCCGAGGAACTTCAGAACCATGATCTTGATGTCCCAGTTGATGCCGGCGACGCCCATCGCGTTGTTCGTGAGAGCGCCGATGGTGCCGGACGTGTGCGTTCCGTGCTCGTCATTGAGGTACCCGTATGAGTCGCGTTCGCCCGGATCCCACACTGAGTTGTCGCCGTTGAACCAGTCCCATCCCCAGATGTCGTCGATGTAGCCGTTGTGGTCATCATCGATGCCGTTTCCGGGGATCTCGCCAGGGTTCACCCAGATGTTCGGCGCGAGGTCTGGGTGATAAATGTAGCAACCCGTATCGATGATTGCTGCCAGCGTCGACTCGGATCCTGTGTGGACCCCCCAGGCCTCTGGAGCGTCGATGTCGGCATCGTCAACGGGCGTTCCCTGCATCCGTGGATCGACGAACTGGCAGTTTTGGTTATGAAGGCCCCACATCTTGTTGAAGTTCGGGTCGTTGGGCACGATGGGGGCGTCAATGACTGCCTGGTCCTTGTACCGGGTGTAGTCGCGTTCCGCGTACACTATGGCCGGCACACGGGAGAGCTTAGCCACTGCGTCATCGGGGGTCTCCTTCAAAGGAAGGTTGATCACCCCGATCCTGAGTCCTCCGGGGAATGCGGCGGATGGCTCGAATTCGGCCACCCTGCCCAGAGTGTAGCCTAGCCGACCAATCGAGTCGGACGCGGCTTCCGCCGACACGGCGTCCGCAAGGCGGACCACCACCCTGCTAGGGTGATACGTGTCAGGGCCCGGCTGCCAGCCTCCGCGCGGAGCGGGCGCCGGGCTTTGCGCTAGCGCGCCGTCGGCTACTGCCCAGAGGAGAATGGCCGAGAGAGTCAGAAGCGAGAATAGCCATGCCGTTTTCCGGTGGCGTATCGGCATGCGTAACCTACTCCTTTCTTCGACAGAAATAGCATTAAGTCGTGTCAGGCAACGGTAAGGTCGCGTTGTGCGACAGTGCCTGGGAGCCACCTCCTTTCGCGTGGTGTAGCAATGCCTACAGCTGCGCGCCACATGGCAAACTGCAGCGAAACGGGGCACTGCTTAGCACAGACACTACTACGACACCCCGCAGTATAATTCCTGCCATGTTTGGAGAATTACGGAAATCATCGGTAAACTGCGAGCCGTGAATGCAGATGCGATATCCTGTCGCTGCAGTAGAACACAATCTCGCGATCTACAGGAAGCTGTGTGCGACATCTCGAATTCGAAAGAGGGGGGATGCAGAAGCGAGGACCTTCGCAGGGACTGCGCAGAAATGCACAGGATGTCGTCAGATCCTGTGCACGGGAGATACTCGAAGAAGCGTATGGAGCATGTGACTAGGGCTTGATTTCGTGCACCTTGATAAGGTTTGTGGTGCCGGACGCGCCTACCGGGACTCCGGCGGTGATGATCACGGTGTCGCCGGGCCGGGCATACCCGGCTTCCACCGCCTTGTTGACTGCTATGAGGATCATCTCGTCGGTGGTTGCGATGTCTTCGCCGAGTATGGGATAGACGCCCCAGAGCAGGTTGAGTGTTCTGGTGGTGTGGGGATCGGTGGCGACTGCTATTATCATCGTCTTGGGCCTGTGCTTGGAGATCATGCGGGCGGTCCATCCCGACTTGGTGGAGGTGATGATGGCTGCCGCCCTGAGCTCGGCGGCTATCTGCACTGTAGCGTGTCCGATGGCATCGGTTACCGATGTGGACGCGCTGCCCAGACGAGGGGCAGGGGCATCGGTATACTGCAGCGCAAGCTCGGCGCGTTCAGCTATCCGAGCCATCGTGCGCACCGACTCCAGAGGATACGTTCCGCTTGCCGTCTCGCCGCTGAGCATGACCGCGTCCGTGCCATCGAACACGGCATTGGCCACATCGCTTACTTCCGCCCGTGTCGGGCTGGGGTTCCTGATCATTGAGTCAAGCATCTGCGTGGCGGTGATCACTGGTTTCCCGGCTCTGCGGCACTTCTGAATCATCTGCTTCTGGATTATGGGCACATCTTCCGCGGGCATTTCGACGCCCAGGTCGCCCCGGGCCACCATGAGCCCATCGGCTGCGCGCAGTATGGCGTCGAGGTTCTCAATTCCCTCGCGGCTCTCGATCTTGGCGATGACCGGGATGGCTGAGCCGTGCTCCGCAAGGAAGGACTTGACCTGTTGCACATCGGACGCGCTGCGCATGAAGGACGCGGCGACTATGTCTACGCCGCTGTCTATGCCGAAAAGGAGATCGTTCTTGTCGTCGGCCGATAGTGTGGGGAGGTTGAGACGCTTACGGGGAATGGACACTCGCTTTCTGCTGCTGAGCTGGCCTCCAACTACTACTCGGCACTCGACGGCAATGCCCTTGACGGACGTGACTTCCAGCTCCAAGAGCCCATCGTCCAATAGCAGACGGTCTCCGGGAGATACAACAAGCGGCAGTCCTGCGTAGTTCACGGACACCTCGTCAAGCCCGCCTGCAACCGGCTCTGTGGTAATTGTGAATGACGCCCCAGGGCTTAGCGTAATGGGGCCGTGGGCAAACGAGCCGATTCTCAGTTCGGGGCCTTTCGTGTCGAGCATGACCGGGATGTAGCGGCCGCGCTCCGCCTCCACCTGGCGGATCATGCGTATCCGCTCAGCGTGTTCTGCGTGACTGCCGTGCGAGAAATTGAGACGGGCCACGTCCAGACCTGCCTGAGCCAGTTTGCGCAGCGACTCCAGACCATGACTTGCGGGTCCTATAGTGCATACGATCTTTGTCTTTCTCAACAGCTGTGCACCTCTCATCTGACTGGCCTGGCGAGTGGCCCGCGGGAGTCGGGTCAGTCTTCGCTCACAGGCCTTCCACAGGCTACGCAGAACCGGGCTCCCTCCAGGACAACGGCGCCGCACTCGCATGTCGTGGCCATTTCGGGCTCATCAGGCGCCGCAACCGGCTCCGGATCCTCGCCTGTCTCCGGTTCTTCGGTCGGTTCAGATTGCTTGGCCTGTTCGGCCGCGACCGGTTGCTCCCTGGCAGCCTCCCGGATCCTCTGGATTTCCTCTTCCGCCGCGGCGATCTGGCGGTCGATCTCGCGGATGGCGTCTGCCTTCGCGCGCAATACGGGTTCAGCCAGCGAACCCTTGGAGAGCATCTCGAAAGCCAGACCTCCCAGATCCTCAAGGAGCTCGCGCCGCTTGGTTTTGAGCTCGCTGATGCGGGTGCGTATCACCGTTGTGTCCCACAGCTCCTTGGATTTGGCCCCCACAGTGTCTACGCCGACTCCGATACTCTTCTTTATCTTGTCGAATATGTCGGACACCAGAGCCCACCTCCCGTCATTGTCGCCATCCTGATCAATTCGCTTCATCTCTCATATATCCTCCATTCCTGTGGACTGTTGTGCCATTCTCACACGGGGCGCGCAACACAGAATACGTGTTGATCACATACAGTATGCTCTGCTTGCTTTCAGATTGTGTCCGCCGACCATCCCTACATGGAGGGAAATCCACAGCGGATCGAGAATGAGGTTCGCTGTAGAGGCCGAGGATTTGTGAGGGGGCAGGTGCCGGCATGCGAGGCGTATCTGGCTGCTCTCATCGACATCATCGAGGAGCGGGTGCGAAGAAGCGAGATGATGTAGCTGGAGTCGACGATGGTATCCGGAGAGGTATTCGACATACGCCGCTATTCAGTCAATGACGGCCCGGGCATCAGGACTGCCGTCTTCTTCAAAGGCTGCCCCGCTCGGTGCGCTTGGTGCCACAACCCCGAAAGCCAGGAGTTCGGACGCGAGGTGATGCACTGGCCGTCAAGGTGTATCGGGTGCGGGGCGTGCGCTTCTGTCTGCCCGGAGCACGCCATACGCATGGAAGACGGTCGGCCCGTGACGGCTTGGGGGTCGCGCGCGGCGTGCGATGCGTGCGCCGCATGCATCGCGTGCGTCGAAGCGTGCCCGACAGGGGCGCGCACACTTGTGGGGAGGAATGTGGACGTCGAAGACGTCATGGCCGAAGTCGAGCGAGACACGGCTTTCTACGACCAGTCCAGCGGAGGGGTCACGTTTACGGGAGGCGAACCCTTGGCACAGCCGGAATTCCTGCGCACCCTGCTCGAGGAGTGCCGGCGATGCGATGTGCATTCCGCCGTCGACACCAGCGGCCTCGCCGGCGCCGCATTGGTGGAGGCCATCGCCCCGCTGGTCGACTTGTGGCTGTTCGACGTGAAAATCGTGGACCCTGCGAAACACCTCGCGCTCGTGGGCTGCCCAAACCAGCCCGCTCTGGGCAACCTGAGGCTGTTGGCGGGGCGGGGCAGCCGAATTTGGGTGCGAGTTCCGGTGGTGCCCGGGATCAATGATGGCCGTGATGACCTGCGCGGCCTGGCCCAACTGCTGACATCGCTAGGAGGAAGGCGGCCGGAGCGAGTGGAGCTGTTGCCCTACCACCGTACCGGAGTCGAGAAATACGCCAGGCTGGGCAGGGAGTACGCGCTTGAAGGCGTTGTGCAGGCGGGCGCCGAGCATGTTGAGTCAGTTGCCTGCGAATTGCGAGATCTGGGCGTCGATGTCCAAACGGGAGGCTGAGTCGTTGTGAACGCCCGTGTCAGCAAGCTGCGCAGCAGGAGCCTTGAAGCAGTCCCACATATCTCAACTGAGCGGGCCGAGCTCATCACGGAGTTCTACGCGAGCGATCGTACGGTTTCGCCCGCGCTCCGCCGCGCCCGCGCTTTCAGGTGCCTCATGGAGAACAAGACGATATACATCGGCGATGGCGAGCTGATCGTGGGCGAGCGGGGGCCGGCGCCTAAGGCTGCGCCCACCTACCCCGAGCTGTGCTGCCATTCTCTCCAGGATCTCGAGACGCTGCACAATAGGGAGAAGATACCGTTCGCCCGCTCGCCTGAGGCACTGAAGGTGTATGAGGAGAAGATAATCCCATTTTGGAAGGGTCGCTCAATGCGCGATCTCATCTTCTGTGAGATGACCGATGAATGGAAAGCCGCATATGAGGCCGGCATTTTCACAGAGTTTATGGAGCAGCGCGCCCCGGGCCACACTGTGGCCGACGACAAGATCTACCGCAAAGGGTTCAAGCAATTCAGAGCGGAGATCGCGGCGAGCCTGGCCGCACTGGACTACTCTATCGATCCGGAGGCGCAGTCGAAATCGGAGCAGCTGCGTGCTATGGACATCTGCGCCGATGCGATCTGCGTTTTCGCGAGGCGCCACGCCCAGCTTGCACGGGAAATGGCTGAGCAAGTCAGGCAGGCCGGGCAAGCGGGACGCGCCGAGCGGGCGGACAGCGCCTCTGACCGCGCTGCCGAACTGCTGCGCATCGCCGAGGTGTGTTCGTGGGTGCCTGAGAACCCGCCCCGGGACTTCTGGGAAGCGCTGCAGGCCTACTGGTTCGTGCATCTGGGCGTGATCACCGAGCTCAACACCTGGGATTCGTTCAACCCGGGCCGTCTTGACCAACACCTGTACCCCTTTTACGAACAAGGGCTGGCAGACGGCACGTTGACTCGGGACGGCGCTCGCGAGCTCTTGCAGTGCTTCTGGATCAAGTTCAACAACCAACCTGCACCTCCGAAAGTTGGGATCACCTTAAAGGAAAGTGCAACCTATACCGACTTTGCCAACATCAATACAGGTGGGATCGATCCCTATACGGGCGAAGACGGCGTTAATGATGTCTCCTATTTAATCCTTGATACAATGGATGAAATGAAGCTTCT
>DHON01000043.1:28570-54274 GCA_002409965.1 Firmicutes bacterium UBA5389 | reverse complement strand
AGGTGGGGGTGACCGCCGCCGAAAGCGGGACGTACACCGATTTCGCTAACATCAACTCCGGTGGCCTGACGCCCGATGGACAGGACGGCGTGAACGATGTCACGTATCTGGTGCTCGATGTGGTCGACGAGATGAGGCTCTTGCAGCCCAGCTCCAACATACAGCTGTCGGCCAAGAATCCCGACCGTTTCCTAAAGCGGGCTCTCAGGATCGTGAGGCAGGGCTGGGGGCAGCCGTCGATCTTCAACGCCGACATGGTCGTGCAGGAAATGCTGAGGGTGGGCAAGAGCCTGTTCGACGCGAGGGCCGGGGGCACATCGGGATGTGTGGAGACAGGCGCTTTCGGCAAGGAAGCTTACATCCTTTCGGGGTACTTCAACCTGCCTAAGGAGCTGGAGTTGGCGTTGCACAACGGAATCGACGCCCGGACCGGCGAACAGCTTGGTCCGCGCACCGGCGACGCAACCCGCTTTTCATCGTTCGACCAGCTAATGGAGGCATTCCGCAAGCAACTCCATCACTTCATAGAAATCAAGGTTCGCGGGAACAACGTCATAGAACGGCTGTATGCCAAGTACATGCCTGCGCCGTTTCTTTCGCTGCTCATAGACGATTGCATCGCGCGCGGCCGCGACTACCACGATGGTGGAGCGCGCTACAACACTACCTATGTACAGGGCGTGGGCATCGGCAGTATCACCGACAGCCTATCGGCGATCAAGCGGCATGTGTTCGACGAAAGACGCGTAGACATGGGGCAGCTTCTGGCGGCGCTTGGGGCCGATTTCGTAGGCCATGAGAGGCTTAGGGCGGCGCTGCGCGATGAAACCCCGCGCTACGGCAATGACGACGAGCGCGCCGATGAGATTATGAAGTCGGTGTTTTGCGCATTTTTCGACGAGGTGGACGGTCGCCCCAACACGAGGGGAGGGTGTTACTGCATCGACATGCTGCCGACCACGTGTCATGTGTACTTCGGCAGTATTACGCAGGCCACTCCGGATGGGCGGGGGGCAGGCGAGCCCGTGTCGGAGGGGATCTCTCCGGTGCAGGGGGCCGATAGGCGCGGGCCCACCGCCGTGCTGAACTCGGCCGCCAGGATGGATCATGCGCTCACCGGGGGCACGCTTCTGAACATGAAGTTCGCGCCGCGGTTGCTGGAGGGCGAGGAAGGCATCGCAAGCCTCGCTCATCTAGTGCGTACCTACTTCAAGCTGGGCGGCCATCACATTCAGTTTAACGTGGTCAGTGCCGAGACGCTCCTCGACGCGCAGGCGCACCCGGAGAACCACCGCGATCTCATAGTTCGCGTCGCGGGCTATAGCGACTACTTCTGCGATCTTTCGCGCGCTCTGCAGGACGAGATCATCACACGCACGGAGCACGAATCGTTCTAGGCAATCGGGGTGAGTTACTACATGCTTATGGACTACCATGTGCATCTGGAGAGGGCGGGGCTTTCGCGCGGAAACGCCATGCGATTCGTTAGCCAGGCGCAGGCCCGTGGGCTTTCCGAGATCGCCTTCACTGAGCATGCGTACAATTTCGTTGAGTGCGCCCCCATGCTCGCACGGCCTGGCTATGTGTCCATGCACGGCCACGGGTTCAGGATCGATGAATATGTGGCCTTGATAGAGGGTCTGAAAGACGAAGGGTTCCGCGCCAAGCTAGGAATCGAGTTCGACTATATTCCAGAGACCATCGGCCATGCCGCCGAGTTTCTGAGTCGGTATCCATTCGACCTGGTCATCGGATCGGTCCATTGGATCGGCGAGTGGGGCTTCGATATCGACGCGTCCAGCTGGAACGATGTGGACGTGGAATGGGCGTATTCCCGATACTTCGAGTTGGTCTGCGCCGCCGCCGGGAGCGGGATCTTCGATTGCATAGGCCATCCCGATGTGATCAAGGTGTTCGGAGCGCGAATCGCCGATGGGCCGGACAGGAGCCGGGGGAGCCGCGATGGCCGCCGAGAGCTGGCCGGATACTACAGCGCTCTGGTATCGGCGGCGAGCGAGTCGGGAACATGCCTCGAGGTTTCCAGCGCAGGGTTGCGTCGGCCGGCGCGGGAGGCGTATCCGGCCATGGACCTGCTGAAACTTGCGTGCGAGCGGGGTGTGCCGATTACTTTGGCATCCGATGCCCACGAACCGGAGGAGGTGGGTTCGCGCTACGATGAGCTGGTGACGTGGGCCCGAGCCGCCGGCTACCGCACGGTCACGGTGTTCGGCGGTCGCCAGCCGCTGCAGACCGAGATCGGGTAGGATGTCTTGCGCCGCCCGTGATGTTGATCCTGATGTTAAGAAGGCCGGCCCCGAGGGCCGGCCGATTCCTTGATTTCGGCGTGACTGCGGCACGCTATCTGCAATCTCTCAGGAACGCTCCGAGGACTGGCCCGGGGTAGACGTCCACTGTGCCTGAAGTGAACGCAATTGCGGGGAACGACTGGACCGCTGTTCCCACCCACACGCCTGCCTGGCCTGGAACAGGCGTCATGGGCACGCTTACAGTCCCGCCAGGCCACGTGAAGACTGCCCGGTACAGGTCCGGCTGGCCCACAGGCAGTTCGGGCAAGTTGACACCTCCCACGAGGATTTGGGTGGTACCGAACTGGTCGGTGCGCAGCCACAATACGCCGCCTGCGTTGGATGTTGATACCCTGGGCGACAGCATCAGGACGCACGTGCGCGGCGTCACAGGAGGAACTGGCGCAACCGGTACGCAGATCCTCTGCCCCACGAAAAGCCTGTTAGGGTCGACGCCGGGGTTGGCCCTGATCATTGCGTCTACGGTAGTGCCGTACCTCAGGGCGATCAGGTAGAACGTGTCGCCGGGCTGTACTGTGTAGATGAACCCGGGGCAGGGCACAGGCGTAGGACCCGGCACTGGAATGCATATCGGCTGCCCGATGATGAGGTTCAGCGGGTTGATGCCCGGATTGGCCGCCATGATAGCGTTCACCGTAGTCCCGAAACGCGCGGCAATACTGTATAGGGTGTCGCCGGCTCTGATGATGTAGATAGTGCCCCCCGGGCACGGCGGGAACTGCATGGCATATAGATCGTCGTAGACCATCGACATACGTCATCACTCCCGTATTGGTCTGCTACAACGTATGCGATGGTACGATCTCGGGCATTGTGCCCGGAAGACTAGTTGCCATAAAGCACGGTGGGCTACCGCCCAACTTCAGCACGCGCTGTATCCGCACAGACGGCACTCGCTGCACCCAGAGGCGTATATCAATGAGTAGTTGCCGCACTGGGGGCAGATGTCGTAACGAGCGGCCTTCTTGGCGGAGCCAGTGTCGTCCTGCGTATGCCCGCTTCCATCCGATTCCTCACTTACTTCGGCGCTCGCTGCCTCCTGTTCCTCGGCGCTGTCGTTGGCGCGGCTGCTGTCGTTGGCGTGGCCGCCGCCGTTCCCGTTGCTTTCGTCTACGAAGAGCAGGGTGGCCTGAACTGCAGAAACATCGCCGGAGAGGGCAAGGAGCGCATCGCCAAGGGTAGGCGGCTGGGCGGCGTCCGAGTCGCCGTTGTTGCCCGATTGCCCGGCTATGCCGCGCTGCGGCGGGGTGGCCCATTCGGCGCCGGCGTAGCGCGCCTGTATGGTCTGCTCGAGCATGCGACCGATGGCATCGGGCACCGAGAGCACCTTGTTCGGGCCGAAGCCCACCTGGCCGGACCCGCCGATTCCGCGCAACTGGCGCGCGATCTCGCTCGGATCGACTCCGGCGCGCAGCGCCAGCGAGATGAGGCGCGCAATGCTCTCCGTGAACGCGTATATGTCGGTGCCGGCCCTGCCTATCTGGCAGAACATCTCGAATGGCCGCTGGTCGTAGAGATTCAGGGTGGACCAGAGCGTGCCCGAAGGCGTAGCTATACGCTTCGTGATCCCGCATAAGGTTTCCGGCCTGTCGATAGGCTGCAGTCTGCCCCAGAGGGTGTCGTCGACTGTGTATGGCTTCCTTCCCCGGGGAGTGGGCGGCTCACACAGGTCGTCTAGGCCGGATCGGGTCGCGCCGTCCGCCGCGCCTGCGCCTGCCTCTGCCCCCCCTGCCTTGGCCTTTGTGGATATGACCTCCACCTCACGGCTGCCCGATCTGTAGACGGTGATGCCCTTGCAGCGAAGCCTGTGCGCAAGTGTGAGAGCGGCGCGCACATCGTCGGGAGAGGCATCGCCCGGGAGGTTGATCGTCTTCGATACGGCGTTGTCGATGCCGCGCTGCACTGCGGCCTGGATGCGGACGTGCCACTCCCAGGGAATCTCAAGCGCCGTGCGGTAGAGAGCGGCCATGTCATCGGGAATCCCTTCGATGCCCGAAAGCGAACCGCCGTTTTCGGCGATTCTCTCCATTAGCTCTTCAGAGTAGACGCCGCGCCTCTTTGCGTCCTTCAGGAACAGCGAGTTCACCTGGGTGAGGGATTTGCCGCCCAGCACGTTCACTTTGGTGAACGCCACTCCGAAGAGGGGTTCGCATCCTGATGAGGCGTTGGCTACCATGCTGATGGTGCCGGTGGGTGCAACCGTGGTTACTGTGGCGTTCCGCAGAGGCGGCTCGCCCATCTCGGCATACCGGCTTTCGGCGAAAGCCGGGAAGGAACCGCGTTCCGCGGCCATCTGCTCCGACTTGAGCCGGGCTTCGCATGTGATGAACCTGGACACCACTTCCGACAGAAGCTCGGCCTTCTCCGATGCGAACGCCACTCCGAGCAGGATGAACAGGTCGGCCAATCCCATGAAGCCCAGCCCGATCTTGCGTGTTCTTCGGACCATCTGGCCTATCTCCGGCAGGGGGTACTCGCTGACGTCGATGATTGAGTCCAGAAAGTCGACTGCCCCGTGAACCACCGTGCGGAGCAGGGCCCAGTCTATGCGGCGTATCTCAGCCGCGAGCACGTTGCGGCACACCTCCGTGAAGCTGCCGCTTGGCGAGAGCTCCTGCAGGAGCTGGTCATCTGACAGAGGTTCCTCTCTGTACATGCGCTGCAGGCTGACACTGCCCAGGTGACAGGCTTCATATGGCAGCAGGGGCTGTTCGCCGCAGGGGTTGGTGGCCGTGATGTGCCCCAGGGCGGGAGTGGGGTTGCTCTCCTGCAGCCTGTCGAGGAAGACCACGCCCGGTTCGCCGTTTCGCCACGCGTGGTTGACTATCTTAGTGAATATATCGCGGGCGCGCCTTACCCCCGATGCCTGCTTCGAACGCGGGTTTATCAGCTCGTAGTCGGCATCGTCCTCCACCGCCTGCATGAAGCTGTCGGTGATGCCCACCGAGATGTTGAAGTTGGAGAGTGCCGCGTTGTCTTCCTTACATGTGATGAAACTCTCGATATCCGGGTGGTCCACGCGGAGTATGCCTATATTGGCGCCGCGTCGCTTACCGCCTTGCTTGATGGTTTCAGTGGCCGCGTTGAAGACCGACATGAATGATACCGGACCGGATGCAACGCCGCCCGTGGAGCGCACGACGTCGCCTTTGGGCCGGAGGCTCGAAAAGTCGAACCCTGTTCCACCGCCGGACTGATGGATGAGGGCGGCGCCCCGCACTGCGTCGAAGATCTGGGGCAGCGAGTCTTCCACCGGCAGCACGAAACAGGCTGCGTTCTGCGAGTTCGCGGTGCCCGCGTTCATCCATGTGGGGGAGTTGGGCGAAAAGAGCCCGTCCACCAACAGCCAGTAGAAAAGACGAATGCGTTCGTCCTCAGCATCGCGGGTTCCCTCGTACCGGACTCCGGCTCGCGCGGCCTCTCGGGCCAACCGGAGGCACATCTGCTCCGGGGTTTCAATGATGTTGCCTTCCTTGTCCTTCAGCAGGTATCTGCTTTCAAGAATGGTGATCGCTTCAGGAGTAAGCGACATCTTGCGTTCTAGAACAGAGTCCGGAATGGGGATCATTGCACTGCCTCCCGTCTCATGCGAAAACGTGTTCGCTCGGCCAAGTATCACTATCATACCACGAAAATGTACGGCGTGCGCGGTTGTCGGCAGCCGCGATAGCCTTTGCCAGGTTCGCAAAACAGCTGGTAAAAGGGGGTATGATCTTCGCAGGAAGGTCATTAGCTGCGGCCTATTGCAGGGCGGGAGATCTCAGAAAAGGTCAGGGCCGCCGGGTTGGTCGGCGGCCCTGACTCGGGGGGTGGTACTGGTACGGTTCGCTCTGGCATTGCTTCTCCGGAGACGAGACTAATATGAGTACCTCACAGTGTAGGTTATCGTGGCTGTGCCGCCTGCAGCGACTTTTGTCGGGAATTCAGCTGTCCTGGAATCAAGTCTGCTCCACGTGGCGGATGATGTCGTGATCTCCCACTGCACGGCGCCCCACATGCGCTCAAGCACCGTGACTTCCACCGGTTCGTCCTTGTGATTGCGCACTTCGACCTTCCAGGTTTCCTCGCGCACTCTGTCGGAGATGCGCTTGGTCGAAACTTGAGTGCGCGCTCCCACGATGTCGAAGGCCGACCCTAGCGTGATGCGGACCTTCTCGTCCTTGGGAGTGTGGTCAATTCTGTCTTCGCCGATGAACTCCAAAGAGCCATCGGTGTCCATCTTGCTGACGCGCACAACCCCCTTGGGCAGCGGCATCCCCAGGTTTCCGTCTTTCTTGTTCCAAAACTCCAGTATGGAGTTGACCTTCGTCCCGAACTGCGCTCCGTCATAGACGAGGAGCTTCTTAGCCGGAACCTCGTCGGCAGCTAGGAGCTCGATCTGTTTCACCTGGTTTTCCTTGAGGGTCGTAGGGTACTGCAACGTGTACAGATGGTAATCGTAGAAAGCCTTTTCCTCAAAGGGCGCACCATCTTCGAGCATGACGCTCTTCGCTCCAGCGGCTCTGACCACACCGTACATCTGGTCCTGCACCTGATGGACATCTCCCGCCACCAGTTTCAGCTTTGCGTCTTTGTACACTGCGCCGGATTCGTTGGTGACGGTGACCCATCCGCGCAGGTCGATGACATCGTCATTCGGGCCGATGACCGCCACGTAGTCGGCAGCCCACGACAGCCCGCCGGTGAGGTAGGTCACCAGTACATCGTGGGCGGTGGCGCCGGACGTGTTGGACGTGAGCCACGCGAGAGTGGGTCGGGTGATGAGTCCCTCAGGGAGGCTCGGATACTGCACCGACTGGATGTCGGCGAGGTAGACGGTGGACACCTTCCCTGTGCCATCGGGCCCGGAGGACAGTACGATGTTGGAGGCGGATGATCCGCGCGCCCCGGTGAGCAGGTAGCCTGTGAAGACCTCACCGCTTCTGGTGCGCACGGTAATCTGTTCGCCCACGAACTTGCGCATGAGTTTCACGTCTTCAACCAGGTCGTACTCGAAGTTCTGCTCGCGCACCCTTACCGCCTGGGGGGCGGTGAGCGATGCGAAACTCACGGTGGCCGGGTTGATCCGCGCGGAGATGTCGCGGAACATGATAGTAGACAGCCCCTCCGGGATTTCCATGGCCCTCTTTTCCTTTACAAGTGCCAGATCGGAGTTGTAGATGGTCAGTTCCACCGACCGTCCATCCCCTTTCGCCGCCAGAGCCGGCGCGGGCTCGTGCGCGGCCAGGGCCAGGCCCGCCAGAGCGGCGGCGCAGGCCAGTATTGCGATGAGACTTACGCGGCGATGGATCATATCGTATCGCCCTCCCCAAAGTGAGACTGCATTTTGCACTTGTAGAGACGATGCCGCCGCGCCTTTTGTTCCAGCGCGGCGGCGACTGATCAGTCTGCAGTTGCTTACTGTCGGCCCATATTACAACTACATGTCCAGGAATCGCGACAGCAGGATCTGGGCCGCCTCCAGCTCAGCGTAGCTGCGAGCGGCTTTCCAGTCGCGGCGCATCACCGATTCGATTAGCTCCGAAGACACTCCTATCTCCTCCGAAAGCGCCTGAGCCAGGCGCTTCTGCCCCAGCTCGGGCAGGGCTTCCCAGTCCTGGCCCAAAAGGGCCTGGGCCTCGTCGTCGGTTAGCCCCATTTCCACAAGACGTCCTGCCAGCGCCGGGCTCATACCTTTGCGCGCCTCGTCCCACTTGCCTCGGGAAATCGCGTCCACCTGCTCGGGCGTGACAACGCCCTTTGTTATGGCGCTCACCTTCCGGGTGATGTCCTCCCGCGTGACCTGGCCTTCAGCCAGCACGAAGCGAGACGCTCCGTAGCTGGTCCCAACGGCATACACAGAGTCCTTGGAACGTACGGACTCCAGATCGGCGACAACTCCGTTCCTATATATCACGGTGTCCGGATCGATCTGTACCACCTGGTCGGTCCCGGCTGCGTTCTTGATATTGATAGTCTCATTGGTCTTGCTGACGCCGCTGACGGTCCCGCGTGCGAATTGCGCTTGAGCCAGCGCATTGACCATGTGCGCGGTCTCGGCCCTGGTGGCCGGACGGGCAGGCTCGAACACCAGTCCGAAGTGGAGCGGAATGATGTCCAGGCGGCGGGCCACTTCCACGTACCTGTATGCCCAGTGAGTCGAGTCCACATCGCGGAAACTGGGGTTCCAGGCCGTGGCATCGGCTTCGCCCACTTTGCCCAGCTGGGCGACGCGCGTCAGGATGGCCGCCATCTCGGCTCTCGACACATTCTGCGCCGGCCGGAACGAGCCGTCAGGGTAGCCCGTGACTACCTGCGACGCGTCCAGAGCCGACACGAAAGGCTCGGCCCAGTGGCCGTCCATGTCGCGGAAACGCGTATCCACGGTGGGAGCGTACCCGAAGGCGCGCGCCACAATCTTGGCGAACTCTGCCCGATTCACAAGACCTTCAGGGCGGTATGTCCCATCGGGGTATCCTTCGACTACGCCCATCTTGACCAAGGTGGAGATGGCCGCTTCAGCCCAGTGCCCGGAGATGTCGGACATGGACGCGTCCGGCGTCGCGGCTGCGCACGGGCCGGCCGCGATGCCCAGGATCAGGACTGCGGCAAGCGCAAGCGCTATAATCAGCTTCCTTGAAGCTGAAGCTACACTCGAAGACATTGTCATAACTCCCTTCAAAGCAGCTTAGCATGCGTATGGTGCGTTTCGCCATACATATGCCGGTTCCTGCAAGTAAGTCGTGGAACGTCAGGGTCGAGCAGGGATTGCAGGGACCGTTGTGGAAAACCATTAAGATGAACGTATGACCGGAGAGGGAGAGCGGATTTGTCGGAACGAAAGGCGCGCAAGATCCTGATCATAGACGGCCACAGCTTGGCCCACAGGGCTTTCCATGCCCTGCCTTCCACACTCACCCGGGCCGATGGCACGCCCACCAACGCGGTGCTGGGGTTCTGCAACATGATGGCCAAGCTCTTGGAGCAGGAGCAGCCGGACGTGGGGATCTGCGCCTTCGACAGGCCGTCGCCCACCTTCAGGCATAAGGAATACGAGGATTACAAGGCGACCAGAAAGCCGATGGACGAATCGCTCAGGGCTCAGATGCCGATAGTGCGCGAGGCGGCCAGGGCTTTCGGTTTCTCCGTGGTCGAGCTGGACGGCTGGGAGGCCGATGATGTCATCGGCACCCTGTCGCGCATGGCGGACGAGGCTGGGGATGAGGCGCTTATCGTAACGGGCGACCGCGATGCTCTGCAGCTGATCTCCGACCGCGTTCGGGTGGTGCTCACGAGGCGCGGCATAACCGAATTCGATGAGTACGGCCCCGAAGAAGTGCGCGCGAAATACGGGTTCGGGCCTGAACTGATACCGGATTTCAAGGGACTGATGGGCGATGTGTCCGACAACATCCCGGGCGTGCCTGGAGTGGGCGAGAAGACAGCCATGCGCCTCGTGACTGAGATCGGCTCTGTTGAGGAAGTGCTGGCCGCCGCGCATTCTGTAAAGCGGGAGAGATTGAAGAACGCCTTGCTGGAAAACGCCGAGCAGGCCATGGCCAGCAAGCATCTGGCCACTATCGACCGGAACGCTCCAGTCGGCGTCGACCTGGAGCAATGCTGTGCGGTCCAGCGAGATCCGGACCTTCTCGCCGACTTCCTCCGCAGACAGGGCTTTCGCATGCTTCTGTCGAGGCTGGGGCTTGCCGGGGCCGCGGGAGGCGCCGGGACCAGTGCTGGGGCGGACACAACCCGAGATGGCGGCGCCGGGCAGGCCAGCCTGTTCGGTGCGGCACCCTCCGGAGCCGCGGCGCAGGGGAGTGAGCGGGGAAGCGCGATTGACGGCGCCTCAGCAATCGGCGGGGCCAACGTGGAGATGGCGACCTCCGTGGAAGATGTGGAGGAGCTTGCCGCGCGTCTGCGGCGGGCTGGGCGGTTCGCATTCGACATCGTCAGCGTAGGGGCGCGGACGATGACCGCTCGCCTGGTCGGGCTGGCCTTCGAGGCCGCCGGCGTTTCGGCCTACGTTCCGCTTGGAAAGGGCGGAGAGGCGACTTGCGCGGGTTGCCTGAGCCCAGACGCGGCAGCCGGCGCGCTGGGGCCGGTGTTTGCCGATGCCGCCGTTGAGAAGAGCTGCCACGACGTGAAGGAGAAGACCATCCTGCTTCGCTCGATCGGCTGCGAACTTGACGGGGTCTCCTTTGACAGCATGATCGCGGCATACCTGGTCGATCCGGCCGCTCCCAACGCCGAACTGTGCGATCTGGCTGAAAGGTGGAAGGGAGCGTCGGTTCCCAAGGTTCGCGAGGCCATGCAGCAGGAGGCCAAGCGCGCGCGGGATCCGGAGGCGTGCCCGAGCTCCGAGGCCATCGCCCAGATGTGCGCCGCGTGCCTGAAGATCATGCCGGAGCTTGAAGCGACACTGCTGGCTTCAGTCTCCTCCTACGGCATGGACCGTCTCTACCGCGAGATAGAGATGCCCCTCACGATGGTGCTGGCCGACATGGAGATGACGGGAGTCCGGGTGGACGCAACTCGCCTGCGCGAGCTGTCGCGGGAGATGGACTCCGCTCTGGATGGGCTCGTGGCCGAGATCTACCGGCATGCGGGCGAGGAGTTCAACATCAACTCCACGAAACAGCTTGGCCAAGTGCTGTTTGAGCGGCTGGGCCTGCCCCCTGTCAAGAAGACCAAGACCGGCTACTCTACCGATGCCGAGGTGCTCGAGGCCCTTGCCGAGCTGCACCCCGTTGTTGCGAAAGTGCTGGAATACCGGGGGATATCCAAGCTCAAGTCCACATACGTGGACGCGCTGCCGGAGTTGATCAACCCCCGGACGGGGCGTATCCACACTACCTTCAACCAGACCGTCACCGCCACGGGCAGGCTGTCTAGCACGGACCCCAACCTTCAGAACATCCCCGTGCGCACCGAGGAAGGACGCAAGATCAGAGACGTCTTCATCCCGGGTACAGATGGGTGGGCGATCATCAGCGCCGACTATTCTCAGATAGAACTCCGAGTGCTTGCGCACATATCTCAGGACGCAACGCTCATACAATCTTTCTTGAGGGACGAGGACATCCACAGGCGCACCGCGGCCGAGGTGTTCGGGGTGGATTTCGCGGAGGTCACGCCGGAGATGAGGTCGCGGGCCAAGGCGGCCAATTTCGGAATTGTGTACGGCATCAGCGACTACGGCCTGGCGAGAAACATCGGGGTGAAGCCGGCCGAGGCCAAGGAATTCATCGAGAGGTATTTCGAAAGATACAGCGGAGTGCGAAGCTACATGGATTCCATCGTGGCCCAGGCCAAGATGGACGGCTACGTGACGACTCTCATGAACCGCAGACGGCTTCTGCCCGAGCTATCCAGCC
The DNA here is from genome assembly GCA_002409965.1 of Firmicutes bacterium UBA5389. GTDB lineage: Bacteria > Bacillota > DTU025 > DTU025 > DTU025 > UBA5389. The sequence continues at coordinate 42,591 of DHON01000043.1, read as the reverse complement.
CGTCTTTTCCCGTGCGCAAGTTCGCAGAGCGGGTGGCGATGAACACGCCGATTCAGGGTTCGGCTGCCGACATCATCAAGCGGGCAATGGTGAATGTACATGCGCGATTGAGGCAAGAAGGCTATCGAGCGCGGCTTCTGTTGCAGGTTCATGACGAGTTGGTGCTCGAAGCCCCTGCTGACGAGGCCGAAGCCGTGGCAACCCTGGTCGCCGGGGAGATGAGCGAGTCGGTGCAGGTTGCAGTGCCTCTGAAAGTTGATGTAGCAATCGGAAAGACGTGGATGGACGCCAAATAGCGAGTCAAGCAGGCACGAAAATTCATGGTTGACGTTCCCGCACCTTGAAGGAATTGCGCGTGTAGTGTAGAATACAACAGCTGTATCAGCCCAATGGCTTGTTTCGGGCATGGCTCCCAGAACTCCGTTGGTATCTCATTTGAGTTTGTATATGCCTTTCGATCCTGAAAGCCCGAAAGGAGGTGCACCCCTGGTTTGCTCTCAGGACCGAGTCCATAGCGGCCGGATCGCGACATCCGCGACAGAGCCGCAACACGCGGAACCTTAGCCAGACGATGGGAGATTATGAGGAAACTTGGACACTCACAAACTCCCCCCAACGGCGAAGAGGAAGCGTGAAATCACAAAAACCGTAAGGGGGATCTTTAATGAAGAAGAACCTCACTATCATCGCAATCGCCCTCTTGGTAATGGCAATGGCTATCCCCGCTTCGGCGGCCGGCCTCACCTTGAGCGGCGAGTACAGCGCGAAGTTCACGTATGACTTCAAGGGCGACCGCGAACTGTGGGATCCATATCTCCTGGCGAACGCCAGCCAGCTCAAGCTCAACCTGACCTTCAATGAGGGCGAGAAGATCACGGCGTACCTGCCGCTCACTATCAAGCCCGTTGTCGGCACGCTGAAAACCACAGTCGGCAACTGGTATTTCGCGTACGACGCGGATCCATGGGCGTTCTGGGCGAGCAACAACGCCAGCACCAACGCCAAGAAGTTCGCGTCAGTCGGCGATCCGCTGGGCATCCTGGCGCGTCTTCCCGGCACGCTGGTCGTGAACGCTGCCGGCAACGTTGCCGGCGCGAAAGCCAACATCTACGCGGCGGATCTGGGCGATCGCACCATGACCTTCAGCTTCCCTGTGTGGAAGTATGACGAGAACAACGACCCGGTTCTCAAGGACGGACTGCACGTAATCGAGACCGTGAAAGTCGATGTCAAGAACGTTGACAATGGCAACGCCTTTGCAGGCAGAGCAACATACGGGCTTCCGCTCGGGTTCGACCTGGGGATCGTAGGCGCGTACACTGATGGGCTGTGGACCGCAGCGCTCACAGCGATCGGGGATCCAGTTGCCAGCAGCCATTCGACGGCTCCCGATACCCGCAAGGCCTATGAACCTGTTCAAGTGCCTGAGGCTACAGCAGCCGACCCCGCTGCGGTACCTCACGACCTGACCTTCGGCGCCGATGTCTCGGGCAAGGTTCCGGGCATGGGCGATGCCACCCTCACCCTGGCCGGCGCAGGCTACTGGACCAAGAACCCGCACGAGGGCTTCAAGTTCGAGGGCGCGACCGATAACGCCGCCTACATGGCGAAGCTGTCGGCCCTGGAGATCGGCCCCGTGACCGCGAATGCATCGTACACTGCGGTGGGCGGCAACTTCGTGTCGCGCTACGCAAGCACCAAGGCTACCGCGTTGCTCAACAAGTATAAGGGTTCTGCTGCTGCAGAGCTCGACGCCACAGTTGAGCTGCCCATTGGAATGCCGGCGACGTTGACGTTGACCGACACCCTCTGGATGGGCTACCCCGCGAACCCGTTGTGGAACGAGACCACGGGTTCTGTCGAGGTAACTCCCATGGAGAACCTGGTTGCCACTGTGGAAGGCGGCTACAAGGCGCACCTAGATAAGGACGATGCGACCAAGGCGAACGAGGGGTATTACGGACACGCGGATGTCAAGTACACCACGTTTGGCATGGAAATCAAGCCCTACGCCGACTACCTGGCCAAGTCCTACGCTGACGACACCAACCACGGGACCGTTGCGGCTCCCAAGGTCGTCGATACCATCGTTGGCGTTAAGGTTTCGGGAAATCCTTTGACTGGTCTGGAACTGAACGCAGAGGCCAGCTACCAGATTGAGGAGCCCACAACCTATGCGAAGACCTGGGGCGTCTACACAACCGAACTCAACCCCGGCTTTGTCAAGAGCGCCAAGTCGCAGTTGGCCGGCGTTGCTGAGCTCAACAAGGAGGGCAAAGCCAACGCGACCACCGAGTTCTACGGCTATGCCGGATCCGAGATGGACGTAACCGACAAGCTCTCCGCTAAGGTCGGAGTACTGACCAAGGACAGCGAGGAAAAGATCGCTGCGCACGCAGGTCTGACGTATAAGGCGAGCGACAGCATCACCGCTGGGCTCGTTTACACCTATCGTCAGCTGGGCGTGACGCACGCTGCTGGATCCTGGGTGCCGTTCGACGACAAGGGCGTGAACTATGTCAAGGCCTCCGTCACCGGCACTGTCGGCAAGAGCACCATCACACTTGCCTACGGCGTTGACGGCCTTGCGGATCCCGACGATCCTCCGTCATTCCATGCGGGCAAGGCTTGGGCATGGCTCAGAAACCATCCTGGCGCGCCCATGGATTGGCAGTTGCTCAGCGTATCGGTGAAGGTCCCGTTCTAGGCTGAACGAAGCACCAAGGGCCTCCGGAGCGATCCGGGGGTCCTTTTCTATGGCGGGTTCGTATACTGACTCTGGCCCCGGCGTGCGCTCAGCGGGTGTGTGCGCGGCGCAACGGAGCTGGAGGACGACTATGCACTTCGTCGAGGTTATTCTACTTGCCGCCGCCATCAGCGTCGACGCGCTGGGGGCAGGCCTGGCCTACGGGCTTCGCAGGATCGGGGTGCCCGCGAGCGCGGTCGTGCTGGTGGTCGCGATATCGATGGTAGGGGCGGCTGTGTCAACCATGGCCGGCTCGGCCGCAGGCGGATTGCTCACGCCGACCCTGGGGCGGCGGATCGGCGGCTTCGTGCTTGTTGCGATGGGCCTCTGGATAGGCTGGGAGGGAATCAGGGACGGTCGGAAGAATAACGTGGCCAGCGGGGCCGAAATCCTGCTCTCGCTGCGTGTGAGGCCGCTCGGTGTGATGGTGCAGGTGATGCGTTGCCCGGAGATTGCTGATGTCGACCGCTCTGGCGAACTGGGCGCGGGAGAGGCGGTGCTGCTCGGAGCGGCGCTGGCCCTGGACACTTTCGGCAGCGGACTTGCGGCGGGACTGGGCGGCGCGAGCTGGATTCTGATGGCTGGGATGGTGGGGGCGATGACTCTGGGCGGGTTGGCGGCGGGCATGACTTTGGGAAGCCGTGTGCCGGAAAGCTGGGGCGGGGTATGGCTCAGGGTCGCTCCAGGCGTTATACTTACACTCATGGGGCTGGCCTCGATTACGTGAGAGGCGGAGGGCGTGGGCATGATAGTCGTGGGGTTGGCAGGTCAAAGCGGGGCCGGAAAAAGCACAGTGGCCGGCATGTTCGCAGAGCGCGGAGCGGCATGCCTCGATGTTGACAGCGTTGCGCGAGAGCTGGTCCGCCTGGGCTCGCCTGTCCTGGCCGACATCGAGCGGGCGTTCGGACGCGAGTATCTGCTGCCTGACGGCAGTCTTGACAGGCGCAGGCTTGGAGGCAAGGTGTTCTCGGACCCGTCTGCACTGGAGGTTTTAAACCAGATTACCCATCCCGCCTTGGTGCGCGAGGCGGAGGCCTGGATAGCGAGTGTGGCGGGCGGGGAGGCCCCGCCGCCTGTGGCGGTGATCGACGCGGCTGTGCTCTTTGAGTCGGGGTTGGTTCGCTTGACGGAGGCGGTGGCAGTTGTTGTCGCCGGCGAGCAGGTTCAGGCAGAGCGGATTGCCAGGCGCGATGGAATCCCGATGGACGAGGCATTGGTCAGGGTTCGGGCTCAGACGCCAATGGACGAGATCGCGGCCCGCGCCGACTTCGTGATCCGCGCCGACTGCTCGCTGGAAGAGACCGAAGCGCAGGTGGACAAGGTGTGGCGGCTGTTGCTGTCGGGGCGCGGCCTCGCGGCGGGTGAGGGCGGACTGGCGCCCGGTCGCGATCAGCAATGAAGCAGTACCGTATGATGAAACATGACCTAGTCGCATATGGGTGTAGTCGGAGTTGGTGAGATGCTGAAAAGGCTTGCACAGCTGATACGCGTGGCGATTGTCTTTGTGGCCCTCGGCATACTGCTGTCGATTGCGTTTGGCTCCTCGTGGGTCCAGCGCATGCTCAACCCCATTCGCTATGTGGACGTGATAACCTTGCATTCGCGCCGGCACGGGCTGGATCCTTTCCTGGTGGCGGCCGTCATGAGGGTAGAGAGCGGCTACCAGTCCGATGCGGTGTCGCCTAAGGGTGCCCGAGGGTTGATGCAGCTCATGCCTGACACTGGCAGGTGGGCAGCGGGGTGCCTGGGGATCCAGGGCTACTCAGACGACCTACTGTTCGAGCCCAACGCCAACATCAGAATAGGCGCGTGGTATCTCAGGCAGCTCCTGAACCAGTTCGGGGGCAATGTGGGGGTCGCCCTGGCGGCCTACAACGGCGGCCCGAGCGATGTAGAGAAGTGGCTATCAGCTGGGAAGTGGTCGGGGAGCATCGATGACCTGCAGCAGATACCGTTTGCGGAGACGGCCCGGTACGTGGACCGGGTGAGCAGAGCGTATGAGCTCTACCTCAGGGCCTACGAATCCAGGTGGCCCGGCGATGACGCGCCTCGTGTGCTATAATCACTCTATGATGGGAATTGTCCGGGGGGCGATTGTGAAAATGAACACTCCAGGCAAGGTCGCTAGTCTTTCGCAGGTGAAGGAGTTCGCCGTGGATCCGGCCAGGCGACTCTTCTCGGCGACGCACGACGAGATCATCAACGGCTATACTACAGACCTGTATTTTGTGAAGACCCGGCAGATCCTGGACTCTATGGGGCTTACCAACGCCTGGGTTACGGCCGAAGTGTTCCCGAGGAAGCCCGGTGTGCTGGCGGGGATCGACGAGTGTATGAACCTCCTGCAGGATACTGATGTCGAGGTATGGGCAATGCCCGAAGGCGAGCCGTTCGATGCCAAGCAGACTGTCATGCGTATCAGGGGTAGGTATTCCGAGTTCGGTATATACGAAACCGCCATGCTGGGCATACTCGCCAGTTCGAGCGCGTGGGCAACTGCGGCGCACGATATCCGCGATGCTGCGGGCGCTAGGTCTTTCATATGCTTCGGCGCGCGACACCTTCACCCGGCGGTCGCCCCGGTGATGGAGCGCGCGGCAGTGATCGGCGGCGCCGATGGAGCCAGCTGCATACTAGGCGCCAAGATTGCCGGCGCGGAGCCTAGGGGAACGGTGCCCCATGCCGTCTTCCTGATTGTCGGCGACACTGTGGAGGTCGCCAAGGTTTACGATCGCGAGATGCCGCCGGAAGACGCTCGGATCATCCTGGTCGACACGTTCAAAGACGAAGCCGAGGAGTCGCTGCGCGTTGCAGAAGCGCTGCGCGAGCGGCTGCAGGGGATCAGGCTCGATACCCCGGGTGAGCGGGGCGGCGTAACAGTGGACTTAGTGCGCGAAGTCCGCGCCCGTCTGGACCAGGCCGGCTTCAACTACGTCAAGATATTCGTCTCCGGAGGAGTGACTCCCGAGCGCATTGTGGAGCTGTCTGCGGCGGGGGCCGATTCGTTCGGCGTCGGCAGCTACATCTCCGGCGCGTCGCCCATCGATATGACGATGGACATCAAAGAAGTAGAAGGCAAGCCCATAGCCAAGCGGGGAAGGATACCCGGCATCGTCAGCAACCCCCGGTTGGCGAAGGTCAAGTAGGCTTCTATGACGCATCGCGGGCCCCTCTCTTTCGCTTGACACCGATCTGTCGGGATAGTAATATTGCTTATGGACAGTGCAACGCGCTGTTTCCGGTGTGCCCGGGTGGCGGAATTGGCAGACGCGCACGTTTGAGGGGCGTGTGGTTTTACCATACGAGTTCAAGTCTCGTCCCGGGCACCATTTTTCTGAGTGCTTATGGCCCGTGTGTGGTAGGCAGCAGCCTGCCGGCGCACGGGCTTTCCTTATCTTGATCCCATGGGTGTTCTGCAGTCCTCGGGAGTTTCGTCGGCGGCCTCCAGCACGCCGTTGATCCTGGCTGAATTGCGTTCCGCGCCCGACCGGGCGACCCGATCCGCCCGCGGTCAAATCGCCACACCCCGGCTGCGTGAATAAGCTAACTACTGCAACACCCGCGCCCGCGTCCGAAGAAGAGCGACGCGGGCCGTCCAAGGAGTGGTGATCACTGTGAAAATCGGGCTTGCGCTGGGCTCGGGCGGTCTTCGAGGCACCGCCCATATCGGGGTCATCGATGAGCTTGAAAAGGCTGGCGTGCATGCCGACATGGTCTCCGGCACCAGCTCCGGAAGCCTGATCGCCGCCATGTACGCGAGCGGCATGACGTCTTCCGAAATGCAGGAGACGGCCCTGGGCATCACGGCTAAGGACATCCTGGACCCCATCGGCTGCACGGCGTTTTTCCTCATCGCGCCCTTTGTTCTGCTCATGTTCGGCGCGAGGCCGTACCTGCCCAAGGGCATACTTCGCGGGGGGCGGTTCGAACGCTTCTTGGCTTCGCACTTCGGCGACATGTGCATGAGCGATCTTAAGATGCCCTGTTCTATCGTTTCGGTGGACATTCACACAGGCGAGAAGATCGTGTTCACATCTGAGGCGCCGGCGCGCGCCGCCGTTTTCAAGGAGACGCTGTACTGCGATGCGCGGGTGGTGGACGCGGTCAGAGCGTCATGTTCGATACCGGGCGTGTTCGAATGGAAGGCTTGGGAAGGGCGGCATCTTGTTGACGGCGCTGTTCGGGAGCCTGTCCCCGCTAGGATCCTGAAGGAACAGGGCTGCGATTACGTAATCGCAGTCGACCTTGGGTACACTGGGCAGGCTGATGCCAAAGTGCGCGAACTCCCGTCCATCATCACTCAGTCTCTGGACATATTGGGCGAGGAAGTGTCCGACTACGTGCTATACTACTACGCCAACACTATCATAAAGCCGCGCCTCTACAACGTGGCTCTCACCGATACCTCACGCATTCCGGAGTGCATAGAGGAGGGGCGCAACGCGGCGAGGAAGGCCTTGCCTGATCTGCGCCGCTCTATTCGCCGGAGGGTGATGAAGCGTTTGGCAGCGGTGTGACGCATGCACTCAAGCGATATTGCCGCTGGCACTTGAAGGAAGCTCGCGCAACGCTGGCGAATATACAATGCGATATGCACTCCGGCTTCGACCGGCTCCGACCGGTCGAGACCGGCCCCGGCCCGCGAGTGGCCGCAGTCAATCGGAAAGGGGACAAGTCATGGATACGAAGCAGGCGCTGATGCATCTCGCCGATGCGCGCGGCGTGACCGGGTATGAATCCCCTGCCTGGGACGGTGTGAACAGTCTCTTCGCCGACCTGGTCGACGAAATCAGGCGGGATCCGCTCGGCAGCGCGATCATGTGGAAGAAGGGGGCGGCTAAAGAGCCGCCGGCCAGGATCATGTTTGCGGCGCATCTGGACGAGATCGGGATGATCGTATCGAAGATCGAGGATGAGGGATTCCTGCGCATCTGGATGATGGGAGGAGTGGACCGCCGCATATTGCCGTCTATGGAGGTGACTGTGCACGGACGCCGCGACCTACATGGCGTCATAGGCGCGATACCGCCTCATCTTCAGGATTCGTCGAAGAAAGACAAGTCCTGGAAGTGGGATGAGCTCACAGTCGACTGTGGCATGCCCGCCGACAGACTGCGGGAGCTTGTGCGGGTGGGCGATGTGATCAGCTTCGACCGCCGAGCGATCGGGCTCGCCAACGATCGGATCGCCGGCAAGTCCATGGACGACCGGGCCGGCATTGCCGTCATGTACGAGGCCGCCCGCGAGCTGCAGAAGCTCTCACACGACTGCGATGTGTTCTTCGTAGCCACAGTGCAGGAGGAAGTGGGCTACGGCGGCGGCATCACCAGCACTTTCGGGGTAATGCCCGACATCGGCATAGCCATAGACGTAGGCCATGGGAACATGCCGGGCGTTCCCGAGCACGAGGCGCTGAAGTTGGGCGGAGGCCCCGCCATTAGCTTCGGGCCCCATGTCCATCCACACATCTTCAGCAAGCTGAAGGAGACGGCCGAGGACCGCGGCATCCCGTACCAGGTCGAACCGGGCACCAGCCCGCGCGGCACGGACGCTTACGCGATGCAGATGACCCGTTCGGGGGTGGCGACAGGGCTGCTTTCTGTGCCCCTACGCTACATGCATACCTCCGTGGAAACACTCTCCCTCGGCGATGTGAAGAAGTCCGGGCAGCTCTTGGCGTATTTCGCGAGCGCGGTTGACTCCCGGTTCAGGGAGGGATTGACATGCTTCTAGCCAAGCTTTCAGAGGCAGGCGGGATCTCCGGGCAGGAGGCCGAAGTGCGGCAGCTCATACGTTCCGAGATCACGCCCTACGTTGACGAGATCAAGATAGACCCCATCGGCAACCTCATTGCCCTAAAGCGTGGGCGCAAGGGAGCGGAAGGCAAGCGAGTCATGCTTGCGGCCCACATGGACGAGGTCGGCTTGATGGTGGTGGGCATCAACTCCGATGGGCTCTTGCACCTTGCGGCCTCCGGCGGCGTCGACCCCAGAGTGCTCGTGTCCAAGCTGGTGTATGTGGGCGCCGACCATCGCCCCGGGGTGATCGGATCCAAGCCCATCCACCTTCTCAAGGCTGCCGACATGGACCGATCCACCGACATGGACTCGCTCTACGTCGACATCGGCGCCAAGAACAAGGAGGACGCGGAGAAGCTGGTCAAGTTGGGCGACCAGATCATCTTCGCGACTAAGTGCGAACCATTGGGCGAGGGTTTCCTTAAGGGTAAGGCCATGGACGACCGTGTGGGCTGTTACGCCATCATCGAGGCGCTCAGAAAGCAGCACGACTTCGACCTTTACGGGGCCTTCACGGTCCAGGAGGAAGTCGGCCTGCGAGGCGCCGGAGTGGCGGCCTATCAGGTCAAGCCCGACCTGGCACTGGTGCTCGAAGGCACCACGGCCCACGATGTTACTGAAACTCCCGAGCACGGCCGCTCCACTGTCCCCGGCCAGGGGCCCGCGATAGTCTACCGTGATTCGTCGTGGGTGGGCGATCCGCGCATCGTAGATCGCCTGATTGAAACTGCGGAGACCGCCGGGGTGCCCTATCAGATCAAGCGGACCGTTACCGGCGGCACCGATGCCGGCAGAATAGGGCCGACAGAGTCGGGAGTGCCCGTGGCGGTCGTGTCGATGCCGTGCCGGTACATACATTCCCCCGTGTCGGTGATATGCGCCGATGACCTCAACAACTATGTGAAGCTTGCCGGGTTGTTCCTCGACAGCCTTGACGAAAGGGGTCTTCCTGTATGAAAGATCTTGTGAAGAAGCTATCCGAAAGCTTCGGCCCGTCAGGGTCGGAGGACCAGATAAGGCAGATCATCAGGTCGGAAGTAGAGCAGTACGCCGACGAGGTCCGCGTGGACTCAATGGGCAGCTTGATCTGCCGGGTGGCGCCCAAGGCCGCCGCGCCCGGCGCCGCAGCCAAGCGGATCATGGTGGACGCGCACATGGACGAGATCGGCATAGTGGTGTCGTACATAGACGACAAGGGCTTCCTGCGGTTCTCGCCTGTGGGCGGGCTCAACCCACATGTCTTGCTGGGCCAGCGGGTGGTATTCGGAAACGGGGTCGTGGGCGTGTTCGGTACTGAGAAACTCGACGACATCAAGGACCTCAAGTTCGACAAGATGTTCATCGACATCGGCGCCCGCGACCGTGCCGAGGCGCAGGCCAAGGTGCGTGTGGGCGATGCTGCCGTAATGCTTGCGAGCTTTGCCGACATGGGCTGTCGGGTCAGCGGTAAGGCCATGGACGATCGGATCGCGTGCGCGGTGGTGATTGAGGCCATGCGGCGCTCCCGCCCAAAGCTGCATGAAGTCTACTACGTCTTCGCTGTCCAGGAGGAACTGGGGCTGCGCGGGGCCCGCACGGCGGCCTACGGGATCAACCCGGATGTGGGCATCGCAGTCGATGTCACCCTCTGGGGCGACACCCCGGAGCACGCTCCGTTCAACGTCTCCCTCGGAGGCGGCGCCGCCATAAAGGCTAAGGACTCAAGCCTCATCGCGCACCCTGCTGTGAAGAACCTCATGATAGACACGGCTGAGAAGAACGGCATCCCCTACCAGCTTGAGGTGTTGGAGCGGGGAGGCACCGATGCCGGGGCGATCGCGCTCACCCGCGAGGGCGTGCCGTCCGGAACCATCTCGATCCCATGCAGATACGTGCATACGCCCGCCGAGATGGTGGACATGGGCGATGTGGATGCATGCGTCAGGCTGCTTGCGGCCATGGTCGAGGAGTTGGCGTCGCCAGCCGGCGGTGGTATACTCTAGATGAACAGGCAAGACGAACAGACATCTGCCAATCCGAAGACTACGGAGGAATGTCAGTGAACACCGATACCAGGGAAGAGACTAAGCATGTCAAGACAATCATAGTCGCCGACCTCAAGGGCACCGCGGCCACCGGGGGCTGCCGGGAGTGTCAGACCTCCTGCCAGTCCGCATGCAAGACATCGTGCACCCTTGGGAACCAGGCGTGCAGGAAGTAGCTAAGCGCACCCTTTCTGAGCAGGGGCGCCCGTCTCCAGCCGGGATACGCCGCAATTGGCACCGGTTCATGGCAGCGGGCGCCCGTCTCCTTTTGGACGTCCAGTCTGGCAGCCTGCACTCTCTGGATGAGGCGGCGTGGGACGTTCTGGAGGCGTTGGAGCAGGGCGGGGCGTACGATGGGACGGACAGGGGCAGCAGGGTCGACGAGGTCATGGCCGACCTAGACATCTTGATCGAGGAGGGCACTCTGTCGCATCCGGACGATGCGGATCCGATGCCCAGCGCGCTCGGCCCGGGAGTGGTCAAGGCGATGTGCCTCAATGTGGCGCACGATTGCGATATGAGGTGCGGATACTGTTTCGCGGGAACAGGTGGTTTCGGCGGAGCGCGTTCGCTTATGCCGGCAGAGGTAGGATGTCGAGCGCTAGACTTGCTTTTTGACATCAGCGGTCATGTGCGGCACCTGGATGTCGATTACTTTGGCGGCGAACCGCTGATGAACATGGATGCTGTGGTCGAGATTACTAGACACGGGCGCGAACTTGAAGCGCGCACCGGCAAGACTCTCAAGCTCACCCTTACGACGAACTGCCACGAGCTTTCGCCAAAGATAGACAAGTTTCTGAACGATAACGATATCGCCGCGGTTCTGAGCGTCGACGGAAGGTCCGGCGTTCATGATGCAGTGCGACGGACCGCTGATGGACGCCCGACCTTTGCGCGAATTGCCGGCAACATGCTGCGTTTTGTTAACACCCGCCCGGACGGCGAGTATTACGCGCGCGGCACCTACACACGGCGCAACACGGATTTCGTGGAGGATGTGCTCTTCCTGGCCGACATGGGGTTCACCAGCATCTCGTTCGAGCCGGTGGTGGCCGCGCCGTCCTCTCCATACTCCATACGCGAGCAGGACTTGCCGGCGGTATTCGACTCATACGACCGGCTAGTCGCCGAGATGGCCTCGCGCCGCGCAGCCGGGCGCGGGTTCAGGTTCTTCCATTTCGACCTTAACATCGCCCATGGCCCGTGCCTGGCCAAGCGCCTCTTGGGATGCGGCGCCGGACGCGAGTACGTAGCCGTCACTCCAGACGGCGAGCTCTACCCGTGCCACCAGTTCGTGGGCAGGGAAGGGTTCGTCATGGGCAATGTGTGGGACGGGATCACCAGGCCTGAGATAGGCGAGGCTTTCGGCGGCGCCCACATCTACGCCAAGAGCGCCTGCCGCGATTGCTGGGCCAGGTTCATGTGCTCGGGCGGGTGTCATGCCAATGCCCACGAGATGAACGGCACGCTGATGACCCCGTACTCCATCGGCTGCCTGATCACCCGCAAGCGCCTCGAGGCGGCCTTGGCGTACGCGGCCATGACAGACGGCGGGTCTTGAACTGCTCAGGCCAGCTCAGGCTGACCACACACTTCTGTGACACAAGAGCGCCGGACCGGCGTGATACTATTCCCTCGGCAGTAACCGAGGGAATAGTTCATTCTGGGAGGTGTTTGTGTGCGGGATCTGTCGGATCTCGCCGATGGCGAGTTGGTCCAGATGTTCCGCGATGGCGGGTCGGACCATGCGTTCGAGCAACTCCTCGAAAGATACGTCCGGCTCATCAGGTCATGGACGAGGAGATACTGGACTGCTTACCGGATTGCCGACTACGGCGACCTGGAGCAGGAGGCCCACATTGCCTTTCTGAGCGCAGTCCAGTCCTATGATGATGCACAATCGAGCTTCTTCGGCTTCGCGCAGCTCTGCGTGAACCGCCGCCTTCAGAGCGTGGTGAAGTCGGCCGGACGCCCGAAGAACGCGCCGCCAGGCGGCATGCTCGCCCTCTGCGGGACCGTGTCTGGTTCCGATGACGACGAACGCGACTTGATGGAGGCTGTGCCCAACCCTGCCGCCTGCGACCCTCTGAACCTGGCTGTGTCGCGCGATGCAGTACGCCGGATGTGGGGCGTTGCGCGGTCATCCCTGTCAGAGCTGGAACTGGAAGTGTTCAGGAGGAGGGCGGGCGGCGCATCCTACCAAGAGGTCGCCGCTGAACTGGGAGTGTCCGCGAAGAGCGTCGACAACGCGGTCATGCGCGCCCGGCGCAAGCTCCGTAGGTTCATGGCAGACGAACGCGAAATACAGGCCGTGCCTGTGAAGGAGGATGAAATCGCCTAATGTCGAATGCCACCATGGGTGATTGTGGTGGCTGATGACCTTACAATCAGGATCCGGGAGATGCTCGGAGTTGTCGCGGCTGCCGGAGGCAGCTGCCATGTGCGCGAGATCGCGTCCGAGCTGAATGTGTCGGAGCGCACCGTGTACCGGTACATAAGCAAGCTGGAGATAGTCGGGTACGACATTCGAGTCGAGGGCGGCTGGGTGCGGTCGGCGGTTGAGCTTGGAGCTGAGCCCGGGGACGAGCCGGGGACCGCCTCCGCCCGCCGCGGCGAATCGCCCGAACCCGCCATGCGGCGCCTGGCCATCTTGTCTTTGCTCACAGGCGGGCCGGCCGCGCTGGGCCGGATAGCATCGTACCTGGCTGACCCAATCCGGGATCTCGGGGCGGATGAGCGCACAGTCAGGCGTGACCTTGAGCATCTCGAGTCCTGCGGCTATGTGGAGGCGCCGGGCGAGGACGATGCCGGATATCGTCTGAGCGGAGCTTTCATGCCGCGGTTTTCGCTCACCTTCCAGGAGCTAGTGTCGGCGGTGCGAGCGCTGGAGTCGGCGCCGGAGGCTGTAGCCGACCCGCTCACGATGGCTTCCATACGCCAGAAGCTCTTCGCGGCCATGGCCCCGTGTGTCGATTGGGCCCACGCGGTTCGCCGCCGGCGGTATACCAGGGGGAGGGCTCGCCGGTCCGACCCAGCTATCTTGGCAAGGTCAGAGGCGCTGGAGGTGGCCTCGCTGGAAGGCCGTGTGGTGCGGATAAGATACAAGGAAAGGCCGGAAGGCCGCGAGAGCGTGCGCGATGTCGAGCCCTTGGGCCTTCTGTACTACTGGTTCCACGACATGTGGTATCTGGTGGCCAGATGCTGCACGGCAGGGGAAATGCGCCACTTTAGGGTCGACCGAATCGTCGCGATAGCCGTCACGAACAGGTCGTTCCTCTACCCTCCCGATTTCCATCTCACTTGCTACGCATCGGATATGTGGGGTGTGTACGCCGGAGAGCCGACGCGCGTGAGAGTGCGCTTTTTCGACGAGATGAACGTGCTTGCTCGCCTGCAGGCGGAGATCGCCGATAGGCCCCTCGCCCACCTGTCGCAGGTGGGCGAGGGGGC
>DHON01000043.1:19752-28441 GCA_002409965.1 Firmicutes bacterium UBA5389 | reverse complement strand
CACCTGTCGCAGGTGGGCGAGGGTGTGTGGGAGCTGGTCGACACGGTGGCGGGGCTGTCGGAGTTTCGTACCTGGCTGCGGACCTTCGGCAGTTCAGCGCTGGTGATCGAGCCCGAAAGGCTGCGCGTGCAGCTGGTCGAAAGCGCCATGCGCATGCGCGATATGTACGACATGCGCGACATGAGCAGCTCGAAGGGGGGAAACCCAGATGTTGGAGCGAGATAGGCGCCCGGCTGATGAGATGTTTCAGCGCGTAATCATGATAGTCAATCTCTTGATGTCGGCGCCGGAGGGGCTGAGCGTGGCGCATATTGCAGAAGCCGTCGGCGCGGCGCCTGCGGTCGTTCGTGACGACCTGTACCGCTTGGCCGATTACGCCCGGGCTCCGCTGGCGGTCAGCTGCGAAGGAGACGAACGGGAAGACGACGAGATATGGAGCCTTGCTTCGAAGGACTTCGCTTTTCCGGTAACCGGGCTGTCGCCTCGCGAGGCCCGAACGCTTCTGGACATTCTGGCGCGTGCCGAGGGCGCCGACGGCATCCGGCAGCGTTTACAGGCAAGCCTGGCGAAAGCGGGCGTGCGCAGGCGGGTGGTGAAGGCGGGGCGCACCATCTACGGCGATGGCCAAGAGGAGTCCAAGATCGATGCGCTCGGCGCCTACGTGGCCGAGCGGGCTTCGATTAGGATTGTATACACCGACCGGCACGATCGCCTTACGCAGCGTGATACCTGCCCGGTTGCCCTGGTGTACGACTGGCGCACCTGTGCGTGGTATCTGTACGGCCACATCGGCCCGAGGGGTGCCGGCGGCGGGTTTCGCCATTTCAGGGTGTCGCGCATTGTGAGTTTCGGGCCGGCAGCAATGCATGTGGATGCGCCTGACGATGGTCTGGTGGAGGAGCACGTCAGGTCGTGCTGGGGTGTGGAGTGCAGTTCCACCCCGGTGAAGGTGGTCGTCCGTTTCGCCGATGACCACAATGTGCTGGATCGGCTGTATGCCGACACTACCGACAGGGCAGACGGTGAGTATGAGGCGCAGTCTGACGGGTCCGTGATTTATCGCGACACCATGCCCGGGTGCAATGAGTTCCGCGCCTGGGTGGCCACTTTCGGCGAGTCGGCTGAGATTCTGGAGCCGCCCCAGCTCCGCCGCAGTATGGCGCTGGCTGTGGAGCGAGTGCTCGACAGGTACGCCGGGCTCCGACTCGGGTCTTGAGTAGAAGGGAACCGGCGCAAGGCGGCGAACTGTACGGCGATCATGTCTCCATAGGATACAGGAGGCTGTGCCGTGAAATTACTGAAAATTCTGCATACTTCCGATATTCATCTGGATCATGTGCTCACAGACTACAGGCGGGACGTACGCAGCGTCCGCCGGGTCGAGTTGTTGTCGGCATTCGACTTCCTCGTGGACGAGGCTGTTCGCCAAGACGTGCACATTATGCTGATAGCGGGAGACCTGCTTTCAGCCCATTCAATCTCGGATTCCACTGCGTCCGCTGTGCGCGAAGGTTTCCGCAAGCTCGGACGGGCTTCGATTTTCGTTGCCGTTGTGCCCGGGGAGTCCGACGAAGTGCACTCCCTTGCCATGCTCCGGCAGGTGTGCCGGGAGCCCAATGTCCACCTGTTCTGGGGCGAGGAGTGGTCGTGCGTGTCCCCTCTGGCCGGAGTCAGCGTGTGGGGCTTGCGCACCACCTCAAGAAACTCGACTACTAGCGTACTGCCCAACTTGGTCATTCGGGGCTCGGGCACACACATCGGGCTCATGCATGGCACCTTCTCCGGCACTCCCGGGCTGGCCTCGTCCATATCGCCGGTGGCGCCCGCCGACCTCTCCCAGTCTGGGCTGGACTATCTCGCCCTCGGTCATTACCACAACATGGTGAACAACTCGGCGGGCCGCGCCACGTGCTGGTATTCAGGGTCCCCTGTCCACCTCGGAGTGGACACCCGCGGTGAGCGCCATGCGCTGATTGTGACCGTGCGCGGCGACGGGGTTCGCGTAAACCCGCTCAAGGTGCCCGGCCGTCCGCAACGTGTGGTCAACATCGAGGTCTCCGCGACTCGCGCCAGGGAGCACTTATATGCGCGCCTTACCCGTCTGGCCAACCCTGAACTCTGCCTCAAGGTGGAACTCGAGGGACAGGTGGGGCCGGAGGACGCGGGGTTGCCGCGTCAGGCGGAGAGAGACCTCCAGAGCAGGTTCTTCCACCTGTGGGTGGCGGACCACACGGCGGTGCGGCATCCGCCGTGGCAGTCGCCCAGCCTGCGCAGCACCCACCTACAAGAGGCGTTCTTCAAAAAAGCATCGCAACTGGGAGAGCGCCCGGGCGCTTCGGACGAATCGCCGGATGTAGTCGGTCGTGCTCTGAAACTAGGACTGGACGCCTTGGGAGGTGGAGACCTTTGATCATCGAGAGGTTGTCGTTCAAGGTCAAGGCCAGACGCAGGGCGATTGAGGCCCGCTTCGCTCCGGGACTCTCGGTGGCGGCGGCGGGCGATCCCGCCGTGGGCCGGGCACTCGTGTCCGTTTTGCGATGGACGGGCCAGTGTGATGGGGCTCTGTGGGCGGAAATGGCGCTGGTGGACGGGGGCGGCTCACGGGTCCTGTTGGCATCGGAGCAGGGCGCTGACGGTAGGAGCATTGCCCGTGCCGTCAACGTAAGCACCGGCGAGGAAATGGAGGCCCCGCGCCAGGTGACCATGGCTTTCACGCTGCCATGCGATGAGAGCGCGATCGGCATTTGCAGCCTGCCGCTGGCATCGGTATTGCCCACGGCCGAAACCAGGCTCTGCTCAGCCATTGCGGCCATGGACGATGCGATGGCCGAAGCGGATGGCCGCAGCGCCGAGCGGCACGCGCGCGGCGTGGAGCTGGAAGCGAGAGTAAGCCATGCTCACGGCCTGCGCTCACGGCGAGCTGCGCTTGAGTCGGGGCTGTCGTGGCTTGCCGAACGGGTCTGCTTCATCGACGGCAGATTGGCGTGCATCGAATCTTCCCTGGTTGCATGTGACCAACGCGATGAGATCCAAGACTATATAGACGGACTCCGGGCCTATTTCCAGGAGTGCGATCGGAGACTCTCATCCGCCGGGGCCGCCAGAGAGGCGCTTGAGGCGGCCTGCGCGCATCGCGCCGCCTGCCCTGGCAATGACGGTGCGTTCGATCCCGCCACGGCTATCGAAGTGCGATCGCTCGATAGATCGCTAAGAGACTTGGAGAAGAGGGCCGATGACTGCGAAGCCAAATTGACGCGTGCGACCGCCTGGCTTCGGCGGCTGAAGGCCGAGCAGAGGCAGGTGCATGCGGCCGCCGAAAGGCTGGAGGATGGGCGCGGCTCGGAGCGGATTGCATCGCAGGCCAGGTCGCTGGCGGCTATCATTGACGATCAGGAGAAAGCGCTCGGCAAGATCGCCGCGGAGATAGCGACGGCGGGTAGGGCCCTTATGCACAAGAGACTCGCCCAGCGGCTGACGATAGGGGGCGTGGCCGTGACCGCGCTGTCGCTTGCGGCCATCATGTTTCCGGCTGCCACTGCCGAAAGAGGCGTGTCCGTCCTCCTGATACTGCTCGTAGCGGGCCTGCTGTCGGCGGCGCTCGGGATACGCATCGGCGTTGAGATCGAAGGGCGCATCAAGTCCCGGGCTGCTCTGGATAGGGACAAAGCAGCGCTGAGTCGGCAACTCGCCTGGAACAGGCAGCGACTGTCGGCACTGCTCGGGGGTCGCACTCTGGAAGGCTACATGGGCGCCCTGGATGAACGGCGCCGGCTGGCGCAGAGGAGCGATGCCATAGTCGACGAGATCAAGGAAGCGGTGGCCGATCTGACTCGACTGCATAACGCGGCGGACCTGGTGCGCGTGAGCGCGGCGCGGGCCCGAGAACGGTTGGCCGAGATTCTGCGGGCAACGGGGTTCGATTCGGCCGCAGGCTATCTTGACTGCCATGAACGCTATCTCCGACTGGATTCAGCTTTCCAGGACGCACGGGGCAGGCTCGAATCCAGCCTCGGCGGACGGACAGAGGCCGGCATCGCAAGGGACATGGATCTGGCTGCCGAAGAGATCGCGGTGGCCGAAGCTCGCCGGGACGCGCTTTCCGATCGCCGAGTGGACGGCCGCCTCGATGAGCTGTCGGAGGAATACGCGCTCAAAGCCGCAGAAAGAGAGCGTCTCGCCGGCGAACTGGCCGCGGGGCGACGGGAATTGGAGGAAGTCGAGCGCGAGCTGAGCGCCGTCGATGTGTGGGAGGCAGCCAGCGATGCGGCAGAGGCGGCGATGGAGGAGGAGACGGCTGCGCGGTGTAGGTCGTCCGCCGCCATGGCCCGCGCGCTTCTTCAGGAACTGCTGGACGAGCGGGTGCCGGAGGCTGCTGCGAGGCTTCAGGAGTCCGCATCCGAGATCCTCCGTTTCATCACGGAAGAACGAGACGCCAGCATCGCGTGCACGCTGGAGGATGGACGCGCCGTCTTCGTTCTTGGGGGTGCCCGGCGGACGGACGAGTGCATGCGCCTTAAGGCTCAACTCGCTGTCGAGCTGGCCCAGAGAGAGCCGGCGGACGGGCATGATGTCGCGCCTCTGGTAGTGGAATACCCGGCGCCGATACCGAACCCCACCGAGCTGCTCACAGCGTTGCGCCGGGTCTCGCTGACGCGACAGGTGATCCTGGTCTCTTCCCAGGATATCCTGCCCGAGTGCGCTCCCGGCGATCACAGAATAACCGTTGGATAAGCAAATGCAGGGAATCGGGGTGATACGTTGAATTACGAGAACATGCGCTCACAACACTTGCCGAGGAGGTCGAGCGGTGAATCACGTGAAATCCCTCGCGTGCGTCTCTTGCGGCGCTTCCTACAGCTCTCTTCCTTCCACATACACGTGTGCTGCGTGCAGAGGCATACTTGACGTTGTGTACGACTACGGCTCAATCGACTGCGAACACATCAAGCGCTCCCTCGCTGCCAACCCCGACAGGTCCATCTGGAGATACGAACGTTTGCTGCCGGTGTCGCCGGGCGGCCCGCGCCCAAGCCTCAGAGTAGGCGGAACGCCCATCTACGCTGCGAGCAGGCTTGCACAGGAAATCGGGCTTTCGGGTGTATTCATCAAAGACGACGGCGTCAACCCCACCGCTTCGCTCAAAGACCGGGCGTCGGCAGTTGCGACGGCTATGGCGCTGGAGGCCGGCGCCGCCACCATTAGCTGCTCTTCCACTGGCAATGCGGCATCGTCCTGCGCGGGCTGCGCGGCATCGGTGGGGCTGCCCACCGTGATATTCGTGCCTGAGCGCGCTCCAGCCGGGAAGCTGGCGCAACTTCGCATATTCAACGCTGTTGTCATACGCGTTCAGGGAAGCTACAGGGACGCGTTCAACCTGTCGCGCGAGGCGATACAGCGTTACGGATGGTACAACCGCAATGCCGCGATCAACCCGTACATGGTTGAAGGCAAGAAAACGGTCTCGTTCGAGATATGCGAGCAGCTGGGCGCGGCTCTGCCGGATTGGGTGGCAGTAGCGGTGGGCGATGGGTGCACTATTGCAGGAGTATGGAAAGGGTTTCGAGAATTGCACGATATTGGCGCGATATCCCGGGCGCCCAGGATCCTGGGCGTTCAGGCCGAAGGGTCCAACCCCATAAGTGTGTCCTTCCGAACGGGCAAGCCTATGCAGCCTGGGCAGGAAGACACGATCGCCGATTCCATCGCAGTCGGCGAGCCCAGAAATCCGGTGAAGGCAGTACGCGCGGTGCGCGACTCGGGGGGAACCATGATCGATGTGTCCGACGAGGAGATCCTTTCGGCCATGAGGTTGCTTGGCCGCACCACCGGGGTTTTCGGGGAACCGGCTGGCTCCGCGGGCCTGGCCGGGCTGGTCCGCGCCGTGCGCGAAGGCATTGTCGACCCGTCCGCCAGCGCCTGTGCAATAGTCACCGGCAACGGCCTAAAGGACATCCAGACGGGCATTCGCGCAGCGGGCGAGCCTATCACTATCCCACCTGACATTGCTCTTTTAGAGCGTGAGCTTGCGCGTGTCGCGCCCGGCGTCCTGCCGTGACGCTCCGTGCGACTCGCCATGTGAGTCGGGGCAGTCTGACAGAGGGTGGAGTTCATGTATGACCTGGCAATACTGGGCGGCAGTGTTGTATCATCTGATTCAGTTGAAGTCGCCGACGTCCTGATCAAAGCGGGCGCGATCGCACGGGTCTTGCCGGCTGAGGGGAGTCGACGCGCGGACCGCGCCGGGATCCGCGCCAGCCGAGAGGTGGACGCCCGCGGCATGCTGGTGATGCCGGGTGCGATCGATCCCCACGTTCACTTTGGGCTGCGTTCTCGCGGCACCGTAACGGCCGACGACTTCGCCTCCGGCACGGCCTGCGCCGCGGCGGGCGGGGTGACTACGGTCATCGACTACGCCGACCACCTTCCAGGCATGACGCTGGCTCAATCTGCAGCGATCCGACTGGCCGAGGTCCGGGGGCAGGCGGCAGCGGACTACGCCGTCCACCAGAACTTCATCCGGCTCGACGCCGACTTCGGCGAACAGCTGGCTCAGCTGCACGCGGCCGGAGTAGGCAGCGTGAAAGTCTTCACCACTTACAAAGACGTAGGCTACATGCTGGAGGGCGGCGACCTCGAAGCATTGCTCCGAGCGGCGAAGCGCCACGGTGTGCTCGTCACTGTGCACGCCGAGGACGATGCCGTGATCGTGCGCGTCCGCCGTCAGCTGGAGGCAGCCGGTTCCGTTTCGCCTGCGGACCATGGGAAGTCCAGGCCTGCGGAGGCCGAGGAGCAGGCTGTGCGGGAGGTCATCCGGGCGGCCGAGGCCGCGGACGCGCCCGTCTACGTAGTGCACGTCTCCACGCGCGGGGCGATAAAGGCCATCGCAGAGGCCAGGCGCCGCGGACTAGCTGTCATGTGTGAGACGTGTCCGCACTATCTCTTGCTCGACGAGGGCCGATATGCCGGCCCAAATGCCCGTTTGTTCATAATGAGCCCTCCTCTGCGCACGCCGGCGGATCAGGACGGGTTGTGGCGCGCTGTGACTCGCGGGGTCGTCGACACATTCTCCACCGATCATTGCGCGTTCACCCCGGAGCAGAAGGCGCTCGGGCAGTCTTGCTTCGACACTCTGCCCGGGATTCCCGGTGTGCAGACGCTTCTGCCTCTGGTGTACTCGTATGGAGTGGCAACGGGCAGGATCACGGCGAGTAGGATGGTTGAGATGATGTGCGAGACCCCTGCGCGCCTGTTTGGCCTATCTGCCAGGAAGGGCCGGATAGCGCCGGGGTTGGATGCCGACATCTGCATACTCGACACCACGGCCCGGCGCACGCTGTCCGGGGCTGACCTGCTGTCGCAGGCGGGTTACTCGCCGTACGAGGGGATGAAGGTCGGCTGCGAAGTGAGGGAGGTCTATCTCAGGGGACGCCTTGTCGCGTCGCGCGGTCGGTTCTTTGGGGCGCGCGGCGCAGGCGAGTTCATACGCGCTTCAGCGTGAGTCGGCTTAGGGCATCAACCGTGTCAGGAGGGGATTAGATGGAAGCTGTCAGAGTAAGGATCACTGTCAACGGCGAAGAGCATGTCAAGACTGTCCCCACATGCATGACCTTGCTGCGGCTGCTCCGGGAAGAGCTGGACCTCACCGGCACGAAAGAGGGTTGCTCCAAGGGCGAGTGCGGGGCGTGCACGGTGATTTTGGACGGCGTGCCTGTGAACTCCTGCCTCGTGTTGGCCTACCAGTGTTCGGGCCGCAGCGTTGTCACGATTGAGGGACTTGCCCGCGATGGACTTCTCCATCCGGTGCAGGAAGCTTTCGTGCGCCACGGGGCGGTACAATGTGGGTTCTGCACGCCCGGGATGATCATGTCGGCCGTGGCGCTTCTCGACGCCAACCCCAGTCCGACCCAGCGCGAGATACGAGAGGCCATATCCGGCAATCTGTGCCGCTGCACCGGCTACAAGGCAATCATTGAGGCGATCGACGATGCGGCGCAGCGCATGGCTGGGTGGGTGGATTCCCAGGCGGCCGATGAGGCCCGGGTATGAGCGGGGCGAGCGCAGTGGGCGAGGCTTTGGCACCCATCGTGTCGGCCATAGTGCTGGCCGCTGGCGCCTCGACCCGGATGGGCCGGCCCAAACAGCTTCTGCCGTGGGGCGGGAGGCCGATGGTGCGCCACGTTGCCGAGATTTTCGCCAGATCCATGGCGAGCGAGGTAGTCGTGGTGGTGGGGTGCCGGGCGGACGCTGTGGCCCGGGCTGTGCTGGGGAACGAGCATTGCGCGGGGGCGCCCGTCCGAGTGGCCGTCAACGCTGCCTGGGAAGACGGGATGGCGAGCTCTGTAGCGTGTGGCGTGGCGGCGGCGAGGGCGGACGCGGACGCGTTTCTGATCGCCCTGTCGGACCACCCGGCTGTGGATGTGGGCGTTGTCGATGTACTGATAGCGGCGTTCGCGGGGAGATCGCCCGGGGAGCGGGCACGGGCCGTTTTGGCGCCGGTGCACGCCGGGCGGCGGGGCCACCCGGTGTTGCTGGGATCCGGGCTCCGTGCTGAGCTTGCGGCGCTGGGCCGCGCAGCCGCTTTCGGGCCGGGGCAACCGTGCACTCTCAGGGACATAGTGCGGGCCAACGCCGACCCGGTTGCAAGCTTTGTTGAGGTTGAATCGGCGGGGGTGCGGATGGACCTGGACAC
>DHON01000043.1:0-19623 GCA_002409965.1 Firmicutes bacterium UBA5389 | reverse complement strand
GGGTGCGGATGGACCTGGACACCCCATCGGACTACGCCGAGGCGGTGCGGCGTATGCCCGAGTCGACGCCTTATATGGCGGAACCGGAGGGAAGTGAACGACATGGGGATTGATGTTTTCAGAGAGACCATACTGACGCTGGAGTCGGGCCAGCCGGCGGCGTTGGTCACTGTCGTGGCGTCGAGCGGAATGACTCCGGCTAAGCCCGGGTTCAAGATGCTGGTGCGTCCGGACGGCAAGACTCGCGGTTCTGTGGGCGGCGGAGCTCTGGAAGCTCGGGCCGTCGAGGCAGGTCTCGCGGCGATACGCGATAGAGCATCGGCGCGACTGTCATTCGCCGGCGAATGCGGCGGTCTGGCAGAGCTGGGCATGGTGTGCGGAGGCGGGATCGAGCTGTTCGTGGACTACATCTCGCCTGGCCCCCAGGTGTGGGTGTTCGGCGGAGGCCACGTGGGCCTGGCAGTGGGCGAACTAGCTGCGTTCGCGGGGTTTCGGGTCACGTTGGTGGACGATCGGCCCGAGTTCGCCGACGCGGAGCGGGCACCGTGGGCTCACTCAGTTATGGCGTGCGATTTCGGCGAGGCGGCGGCTCGTGCGCCGAGAGGGCTCGACTCCTACGTCGTCATAGTCACTCGTGGCCACGTCTGGGACGCGCAGGTGCTGCAGCAGGTTCTCAGCCTCAACCCGCGCCCATACTACGTGGGCATGATGGGAAGCAAGCCGAAAGTGAAGAGCTGTTTGGAAGGACTTCGGGCCAAGGGCGTCTCCGAGGAGACGCTTGCCGCGGTGCATGCGCCGATCGGCCTTGCCATCGGGGGCGATTCGCCCCGCGAAATCGCGGTGAGCGTGGTGGCTGAGATGGTAGCCGCCAGGAACGGCCGCGACCCGAAGTGCGGATTAGGAGGCACCGGATATGGCGGCGCGTCAAACGCCTGATACTCTCGATATGGCAGTCCGTGTGGCGAGCATGGACGAGGTCGACCGGGGGCTCAAGCCCCATCAAGCCTTGGCCGAGGCGGGCAGATGCATATTCTGCCACGATGCCCCGTGTGTCAAGGGCTGTCCGGTTGGAATCGATATTCCCGGCTTCATACGCCGCATGGCACAGCGCAATTTCGTGGGGGCGGCCCGCTTGATCAGGCAGGCCAACCCGCTTGGGGCCGTGTGCGCGCGGGTGTGCCCGTCAGAGGCGCAGTGCGAGAAGGGATGTACCAGCGCAGGGCTGACTGAGCCGGTGGCCATCGCCTGCCTGCAGCGGTTCGCCATGGATCAGGAGATGGCCCGCGGGATCCGACAGGCGGCCGCGGCGGCGCCCACCGGCAGGCGGGTCGCAGTGATCGGGGCGGGTCCGGCGGGGTTGGCGTGCTCTCTGGCTCTGGCATTGGCGGGAGAGTCGGTCACGATGTACGACAGCGCGCCGGAACCGGGCGGAGTCATGCGGTATGGGATACCCCCCTACCGTCTTCCGCGAGAAGTGTTGAACCGCGAGGTCGATTGGATTCTGGGCGCGGGCGTACGGTTCGTGGGCAACACCGAGGTGGGGCGGGATATCGGCATGGACGAGTTGCTGAGCGAGTACGACGCGATTTTCATCGGGGCGGGGCTGGGCGAGCCTGCGACCCCTGATGTATCGGGGTTGGACGCGCCCGGCGTGATCTCGGCCTACTCGTTCCTCCGTGCCGCGGGCCAGACGGATCCGGCGCCCATAGCGCAGCCTCTGGGCCGCGTGGTTGTGTTGGGCGGAGGCAATGTGGCCATCGATGCGGCATGCACTGCGCTCCGGCTGGGGGCGGAGGCGGTCACCGTGGCCTACCGCCGCGCGCGGGAGCAGATGCCTGCGTGGGCTCGGGAAGTGGAGTTCGCTCAGGATGAAGGGGTGGAATTCGCCTTCCTGCTGTCGCCGGCAGAGGTGCTGCAGGCCGATGGGAAGATCATGGGCGTGCGCATGACCAGGATGAAGTTGGCGGAGGACGATGCTTCAGGGCGTCCCCGGCCGGTTCCTTCGGGCGAGCCCGACGAGGCGATCGGCGCCGACACTGTGTTGCTGGCGTTTGGACAGGGGGCGAACGAGTCCATATTCAGCGCTCTTCCATCGCTTGCGCGTTCGGAGGCGGGCATGATCGAGGTCGATCCCGAGACTGGGGCATCGTCGATGGCAGGTGTTTTCGCCGGCGGGGACGCAGTCAATGGCGGCTCCACGGTAGTGCTCGCAGTGAGCGAAGGTCTTCGCGCGGCCGCGGGGATCCGCGCGTATCTCGACTCATCAAGGGAGGGATCGGAGTGTCGGTAGATCTTTCTATCAAGTTCGCTGGGATCAAGTTCGAGAACCCGTTCACGCTGGCGGCATCTCCATGCACTGACAATGCCCAGATGGTGGCGCGGGCGTTCGACGCCGGTTGGGCGGCGGCGGTACTCAAGACTACATCCGTGGAGGAGGAAGTCGTCGAACTGGTCTACCCCATGATGGCTGGCCTCGACTTCGACGACAAGAAAGTGATCGGTCTGCAGAACATCGACCTCATCTCGGAGCGCCACATCGACCAGGTGGAGAAGGACGTTCGCGAGCTTAAGAAGGCCTATCCCAAGAAGGTGGTTGGGGCCAGCATTATGGGGCAGAAGAAGGAGCACTGGCAGTCGTTGGTCAGAAGGCTCGAGGCCGCCGGCGTCGACTTCATCGAGTGCAGTTTCTCATGCCCGCACGGCATGCCCGAGCGGGGTATGGGCTCCACAATCGGCCAGAATGCCGAGCTCACGGAGCGCACGGCCAGATGGGTGAAGGAGGCGGCCCGAAGGACGCCTGTGTCGATCAAGGTCACTCCTCTGGTGCCGGACCTGCCCCACATAGCCCACGCGGTGCAGAAGTCGGGAGCCGATGCCATAACCGCTATCAACACTGTGAAATGCCTCATAGGCGTGGATATCGACAACTTCGTCCCATATCCCACAGTGAACGGCAAGTCTTCATACGGAGGATATTCCGGCGCGGCCATCAAGCCCATTTCGCTCCGGTGCGTTGCGGAGATCGCCAAGGCTGTCGACATGCCCATCTCAGCCACGGGCGGCATTACTACCTGGCGCGACGCCGTGGAGTTCCTGCTGTGCGGCGCAAGGAATCTGCAGGTATGCACGGCGGTGATGAAGCATGGATTCAGAATCATCGAGGACCTCACCGATGGGCTGTCAGTTTACCTTGAAGATAAGGGCATGTCGTCGGTGGAGGAGCTCGTGGGGTTGGCGCTTCCGAACATCGTGGAGCATTCGCATCTGTCGCGGGAGTACAAGCCCGTGTCGAAGATCAACTTGGAGACGTGCGTCAAGTGCGATGTTTGCTACATCGCATGCCAGGACGGTGGGCACCAAGCGATCACCCTCGACGAGAAGCGGTTGCCCCATGTTGACGAGGAAAAATGCGTGGGTTGCAGCATGTGTGCCAGCGTTTGTCCTGTATGGGAATGCATCCAGATGGTGCCCAGGTAGGATAGACGGATCCAAGGGGTAGGTGATGAGAAGGAGTGGACACCTTCAGAGCGTTTTCAGCGAGGCGCGTCCGGGAGGCCGTGGAGTTGCTCGCGGCCGAGCCAGGGGCTGTTTTGGTAGCAGGCGGCACTGACCTTCTGGTGAAGATGAAGGACGGGAAGGCGCGTCCGCCGGCCCTGATCAGCATTGACCGCGCAACCGACATGTCGGCAATCCAAGATACAGGCCGCACGGTGTGGGTGGGGGCGGGGTGCACGCACGCGAGCATATCTCGTTCGCGGGTAGTGGCCGAGAAGGCGCCGCTTCTGGCTGCGGCCAGCGCCGCGGTGGGTTCTCCGCAGATCAGGAACAGGGGTACCCTGGGGGGCAACATTGCCACAGCGTCCCCGGCGGGCGACACGATTCCGGCGCTCATCGCCATGGACGCTCGAATCGTGGCGGAGGGGCTCGCGGGGCAGCGCGCCATCGAGGCTGGCCGGTTCTTCCTGGGCCCGGGCAGGTCGGCGCTGGGAGCAGGGGAGATAATCGTGGGGGCCGAGATCCCGTGCGACGGGCCGAGCGATGTGTGGGCCTTCCGCAAACTGGGGCAACGACAGGCCATGTCCATCTCTATAGCGAGTGTAGCTGTGCATGCACGCCTAGAGGGCGGCGTACTGAGCCGCGTTGCGGTAGCGCTGGGGTCAGTGGCGCCCGTTGTGGTGCGCGCGCGCCGGCTGGAGCAGGCGCTGGAGGGCGAGCGGGTCACGGCGGAGCTGCTTGCGCAGGTGTGCCCCATGGCTCGGGAAGCGGCCTCGCCCATTACCGACATACGCGGGTCCCGCGACTACAGGCTGGCCATGGTGGAGGCCCTGGCCTATCAGGCGCTGTACGTGGCCGTCTGGCCCGATGAAGTGCACGAGCCAAGAGCCAAGTGGGCGGCTGAGGCGGGCCCATCGTTGGACGGCGTGTCCGGTCCGTGTGTCCGCCATGGACGGGGTCAGCTGCATCGCCCGGAGCAACCGCAGCCGAAGACAGAGCCGCAGACGGACGCGGAGTCGGAGCCGGCAAGCCTGAAAGCGACAACTCCAGGCGGCGATGGCGATTCCATTCGAGTGCGCGTTGTCTTTTTCGGCGAGTTGGCAGTGAGGTCGCCGGGCGGCCCGATGACGGTGGATCTTCCGCGGGGGTCGACGGTGGCGGACCTGTATCGCCGTGTTGAGCTGGCCGACTCCAGCTACGTGGTGGCGCTGGTCAACCATCGCCGCGAGTTCGACGACAAAGTTCTGTCCGATGGGGATGAGATCGCTCTGATGCATCCCGTCGGCGGTGGATGATGAGGGATGCGCCATGCATGACTTCAAGTGGGTAGGCAGACCTGTGACGCGCGTGGACGCACAGGGCAAGGTCACCGGCGAACAGAAGTACATGGGCGACTTGAAGTTCCCGGGGCTTGCATACGGGCGGGTGCTGCGAAGCAGATATCCTCACGCTGCCATCAGATCGATCGACACGGCCAGGGCCGAGGGCGCGCCGGGAGTGATCCGGGTGCTTACGTGGCGCGACGTCGGGGGGCTCAACGGTTACGGAATCGCCATCCCCGACCAGCCCGTACTGTGCCGCGACAAGGTCAGATACATGGGCGACGCGGTGGCTCTGGTGATCGCCGAAAGCCCTGAAGAAGCTGAACGCGCTCTGGCTCTCGTGGATGTGGACTACGAGCCCCTGCCGCTGGTGGACGACGCTGAGGCGGCCATGCTGCCCGATTCGCCCAAGGTGCATGAGTCGGGCAATGTCCACATGCAGACTCATGTGGAGAACGGCGATGTGGAACAGGGGTTTGCCCAGTCGGACGTGATCGTGGAGGCGACCTACACGCTGCCCCGTCAGATGCATGCCTTCATGGAGCCTGAGCAGGGTGTGGGCGTCCCGGGGCCAGACGGAGAGGCAACGGTCTACTGCGGCGGGCAGCACCCGTATCGCGACCAGATGCAGGTGTCTAGGGCTCTGGGCATTAGGCCGTCCAAGATTAGGGTGGTGACCAGTCCCACCGGCGGCGCGTTCGGAGGCAAGGACGAGGTTACTCTCCAGATCCTGCTGGCCATGGGCGCCCTGGCGACTGGCCGCCCCGTGCGGATAGTGCTCTCCCGCGAGGAGTCAACGGTGGCCGGCTGGAAGCGTCACCCCATGACCATCTACATGAAGACCGGAGCCCGACGCGATGGAACGCTTCTTGCGCACCAGGTGCGCTTGGTCTCCGACACCGGGGCGTATGCGTCCCTCGGCGGGCCTGTGACCAACCTGGCCTTGGAAGGATGCACCGGCGTCTACCGGATTCCCAACATCGTGATGGACGGCTATTGCGTATACACCAACAACGGCATCGCAGGCGCCTTCCGCGGCTTCGGCCAGCTTCAAGCGAATTTCGCCGTAGAGCACCAAATGGACCGGCTCGCCGACGAGCTTGGAATCGACCCAGTGAGAATCAGGCTGCGAAACGCGCTGCGCCCTGGGGACCCGAACCCCCTGGGGCACCATATGGTGGAGTCGGTCGGGGCCATTCCCACCATCGAGGCCGCTGCCAAGTGCGACATATGGGCCAACCGTGAAGAGCACTGCAAGCAGTCGTCTGCGCCGTGGCGACGGCGAGGGGTGGGATTCGCCACCGAAATGCAGGGCACCGGCCTGGGAGTGGGTCTGCCTGACTACGGGGCCGCCCTCATCAGGCTGCTGGGCGACGGCACGTGGACGGTGGGCCTGTCGTGCCCGGAAATCGGCCAGGGCAATTCTACCGCATACGCCCAGATGGCCGCGGAGGCTCTGGAGGCGCGCGTCCAGGACGTGAAGGTCTTCGTGGGCGACACGGGGCTCGGGCCCGATTCGGGCTCGTGCACAGCATCGCGGTCTGTCTACACAGGCGGAAACGCGATTTTCCGGGCTGGAGCGCAGATGCGCGATAAGCTGCGGAACGAGGCAGCCGGCATTTTCGGATGCGATCCGGAGGAGATCGTATATTCCGATGGCGTCTGCCGGCGCTCCGATGGATCGGCCGGCATCACTGTGCAGGAGATCGGGGCGCGGGCGGCGGCCGAGGGGCGCGAGATCACCGCGGACGGCGCTTTCATATGGCCTGTCTCCAAGATACAGATACCCGGGGCTGTCGGTCTTCCGCATATCATCAACACTTACATAACCCACGTGGCTTTGGTGGAAGTGGATGAGATGACCGGCGAGGCCAGTGTGCTCCGGGCTTTCGCTGCGATCGACTGCGGGCGTGTCATCAACCCGCAGGGGCTCCGTGGGCAATCCGAGGGCGGCATGGTGATGGGGATGGGCTATGCCCTGATGGAAGATACGATAATCGAGGGCGGCAAGACCCTGACCCCGAACTTCAGCACCTACATCATTCCCACGAGCGTCGATGCGCCCGACATGGACACCATCGCGTGCGAGGTGCTGGAGCCTTCAGGACCCTACGGCGCCAAGGGCGTGGGCGAGGCGGTAATGGTGCCGATAGCGCCGGCGATAACCCTGGCGATCAAGAATGCCGTGGGCGCGCGCGTCACCCATGCGCCCGCCACGGGCGAGCGAGTGTTCCACGGGATGCGCTGCCGCGACGGCTGTCGCGGCCAGGGCGCGGGGGAGGGATCGATTGCATGAAGTGCACGGACCAGATGTGGCATCCGGTCGGCGCGCGCGCGCCGCGGGTCGACGGCGTCGACAAAGTCACGGGGCGCGCCGTGTTCGGCGCCGACCTGACCTTCGATAACATGCTGTGGGGCCAGCCTGTGAGGACTCGGTATCCTCACGCCAGGATAATCAGTATCGATAAGTCGCGCGCCGAGGCCCATCCAGGCGTTGTGCGCGTGCTCACGACGGCGGACGTGCCGGGAAGCAAGACCTTTGGAGTGGTAGTGCCGCACCAGCCCGTCCTGTGCTGGGACCGTGTTAGGTTCATGGGAGACGCTGTGGCCTTGGTGCTCGCCGAGTCGCGGGAGGCGGCGCGGGAGGCGGCGCGCCTGGTGCAGGTGGAATACGAAGAGCTTCCGTCCATATTCGACCCGGAGGAGGCAATTGGGCCGGATGCGCCCACGCTTCACGACGAATACCCGGGGAATGTCGCAGCCCATCATGTGGTGCGTAAGGGCGATGTCGAGCGCGGGTTCGCCCAGGCCGATGTGATCCTGGAGCGCGACTATACCACGCAGCTGATCGAGCACGCCTACATTGAGCCGGAGGCGGCGGTGGCTCTGCCCGGGCCGGGCGGCGGCGTGACGGTCTACGGCTCCATCCAGAATCCCTTCACGTGCAGGCGTGCAGTGGCAGGCGTGCTGGGGCTGCCCCTCGCGCGGGTGAGGATCGTCCAAAACCACATGGGCGGCTCGTTCGGAGGCAAGGACGAGGTGATGTCGGCCATGTGCGCCCGGACGGCGCTGGGCGCCCAGATCACGGGAAGGCCTGTCAAGATAGTCAACACCCGCGAAGAGTCGCTGGTAGAGTCGTACAAGCGCCACCCATACAGGATGCACTACAAGATCGGCGTCCGCCGCGATGGGCGCATCACCGCCATGGAAGTTCGAATGCTGGCGGACGCGGGCGGATACGCATCGCAGAGCGCGTTCGTGACGTGGCGGTCGACGGTGCAGGCCACGGGGCCGTATGTGGTGGAGAATGTGAAGACCGACATCTACGCGGCGTTCACCAACAACACCTACACCGGCGCCATGCGGGGTTTCGGCTCTCCGCAGGCGATATTCGCCAACGAATCGCTCATGGATGAAGTAGCGCTGGAACTGGGAATGGACCCGGTCCAGCTCAGGATGGTCAATGGCTTCGAGGGCGGATCGGTGACGGCTACAGGGCACAAGCTGGACGAACACACGGTGTCGCTCAAAGAGGTAGTGCGCAAGGCTACCGAGGCGGCGGGATGGGATGGCAAGCGCGCTCGTCTTCCCGAGGAGAACCAGGGGAAGGCGACTAGGCGCGGGATCGGCATGGCCTGCAGTTTCCGCGGATGCGCCCTGGGTGCCGAAGGGGTGGACGCCGCTGCCGGCATAGTGTCGGTGCAGACAGACGGTTCGGTGCTGGTGTTTTCGGGATTGGCCGAGAACGGACAGGGGCTGAAGACGATCTTTTCGCAGATCGCAGCCACTGAGCTCGGCATCACGCTGGACCGGGTAGTTTTCATGGAGACCGACACGTCTACCGTGCCCGACAGCGGGCCTACGGTAGCCTCTCGCAGCACCATCATGGGCGGGAGCGCGGTTCGCATAGCTGCGCAGAAGGCGCGCGATGCTCTGTTCGAGGGCGCGGCGGCGAAGCTTGGGGCTGAGCCCGGGGAGCTCGCGGCTGAGAATAACGAGATATGCGTGGCGGGCGACCCCGCGCGGCGCATGCGCTTCGACGACGCTGTGAAGATAGCGTGGAACGAGGGCCGGCTCATGGCGCAATTCGGGTGGCATGGCGCGCCTCACGTCAACTGGGATGAGCACACAGGGCAGGGCAAGGCCTACTTCACCTACGTCTATGCGTGCCAGGTGGCGGAGGTTGCGGTGGACACCCAGACTGGGCAGGTGGTGGTGGAACGCATGACGGCCGCCCACGATGTGGGCCGCGCCATAAACCCTCAGAGCGTGGAAGGGCAGATACGCGGAGGCGTGGCCATGAGCACTGGTTACGGCCTTCTTGAGGAAGTCGAGCTGAACGAGGGCATCACCAAGACGCGCAATTTCGACGAGTACCTGATACCCACGGCGATGGACGTCCCCGAGGTTCGGCCGATCATCGTCGAAAACGCCGATCCTTACGGCCCGTATGGGGCCAAGACCATAGGCGAGCCCACGTGCGAGCTGGGCGCGGCGGCCATCGCCAATGCGATCTGCCATGCCTCGGGCAAGAGGATCAGGGCGCTTCCCATGGACATGGAACGGGTGCTCCTGGGCAGAACGCTCAGGCCCATGCGAGGACGAAGGGGGAGTGAGGCCCGGTGACGCAGATTGAGCTCTGTAGGCCGGCATGTCTGGAGGACGCCCTGCGGTACATGTCGGAGTGCGCGCCGGAGGCTGAGGCGGCGCGGGCGGGCGCTCGACCGATTGCGGGCGGCACCGACCTGCTGATATCGGTTAGGCAGGCATCGCCCGGAGAACTGGCTGACTGGCGCGTAGTGGACATATCCCGACTGTCTGAGATCTCCGGGATACGCAGGGACGGCGATCTTGTGTGCATCGGGGCCGGAGCCACGCATACTCAGATTGAGCGGTCCGAGGTAATCGCGCAGGCAGCGCCGTTTTTGGCGGAGGCGGTGAGGAGTATAGGGTCTCTCCAGATTCGAAACAGGGCCACCATCGGCGGGAACATAATGAACGCGTCTCCCGCCGCCGACAGCCTTCCGGCGCTGGCGGCGCTGGGCGCCGTTGCCACCCTGGCCTCCGTGCGCGGCAGACGCGAGACGCCCATAGGCGAGCTGGTGACCGGGCCCTACAAGACGTCGGCCGCCCCAGACGAGCTGCTTGTGGATGTGAGATTTCGGGCGCTGGCCTCCGGCGAGCATTCGGCATTCATCAAGGTGGGGCGCAGGCGCGCGCTGGCCATCTCGAGGCTTTCGGCGGCAGTCGCCGTATGCTTTGGTCCGGGTGCGATCGTTCGCGATATCCGGATTTCAGCGGGCGCCGCCTTCCCCGCGCCGTGCCGGATTGTCGGGGCTGAGCAGGTGGCTTTGGGCAAGACCTACAGTGTCGACCTTGCCGAGCAGGTCGGGCGCGAGGTCGCGGAAGAGATGGTACAGGCGACCGGCATCCGCTGGTCCACAGAGTACAAGAAACCCGTCCTTGCGGCCATTATCACCAGGGCGATCAGGCAGTGCGCAGCGAAGGAGGGGGTGGACGCATGGCCGGAGTAGACATAGTCACGGGCGGCGCCGCGGGCGCGGCGGCGGCCGGGGCCGCGACTGAGGGGGCGACGACTGCAACCGCGACTGCGGGAACAACGACCGCAACCACGACCGCGGGGGCGACCACGATGGTGAGAGTGCGTATGAAGGTCAATGCGCAGAACGTGGAGGTGGACGTGCCGGGCGGGGAGCGCCTGCTCGACACGATCCGCGACCGGCTCCGCTTGACCGGGACCAAGGAAGGTTGCGGAGTCGGCGAGTGCGGGGCATGCACCGTGATCATGGACGGGCAGGCCGTCAATTCCTGCCTGGCGCTGACGGCGCAGTGCAACGGGGCCGAGATCATCACAGTTGAAGGGCTGGCCAAGGATGGAGAGATGCATCCTCTGCAGCGGGCCTTCATCGAGCACGGCGCGGTGCAGTGCGGGTTCTGCACTCCCGGCATGCTGATGTCGGCCAAAGCTCTGCTCGAGGCCAACCCGCATCCTGGCCGGGACGAGATACGTCAGGCGATAGCCGGCAATCTGTGCAGGTGCACCGGTTACGAGCAGATCGTGCAGGCTATCGAGTCAGTGGCCGGGCACGCTGGCCAGTGGGAGAATCAGGGCTTGTCGAAAGACCATGGGGAAGGCGGGTGTGACGCGCATGAGGGACAGGGCTCCTGACCTTATAATCGGCAACGGCGTAGTCGTGACATGCGGGCCCGAGCCGCAGGTCATCGCAGACGGCGCAGTCGCCGTTGCTGGCGAGCTTATTCGGGACATCGGAACGACCCGGGATCTTCGTGAGAGGTATCCTGGCACGCGGTTCGAGGATGTGGGCGGACGGCTGGTGATGCCCGGGATGACGTGTACCCACATGCACTTATACAGTACGTTCGCGCGCGGGATGCAGCTGGACGGCGACCCGGCGCGCACCTTCGGACAGATACTGGAGAGACTCTGGTGGAGGTTGGACCGAGCGCTCACCGAAGAGGATGTATGGATGAGCGCCATGATGCCCCTGATGTGGTGCGTCCGCAACGGGACTACTACCATACTTGATCATCACTCGGGGCCGAATGCCATTCCGGGTTCGCTGGACGTCATCGCGGATGCTGTTACGCGGGCGGGGATGCGCGCCTCGCTGGCGTACGAGGTGTCCGACAGGGATGGGGAGAAGGCTCGCGACCAGGGAATCGCCGAGAACGTGCGCTTCATCGAAGCGTGCAAGAGGAATCGTTCGCCGCTGCTTCGAGCGACGTTCGGGCTGCACGCTTCGTTCACTCTGTCAGACGAGACGCTCAGGGCGTGCGTGGATGCCCCCGGCGCTTGCGAAGCGGGGTTCCATATTCATACGGCCGAAGGCATTGAGGACCTCATTCAGAGCATCAGGCAGTATGGGCAACCGGTTGTGAAGCGCCTGGACCGGCTGGGACTATGGAACGACAAGTCGTTGGCCGTGCACTGCGTGCATATTAGCCCAGAGGAGATCGAGATACTCAAGGACAGGGACGTGAATGTGGTCCACAACCCCGAGTCCAACATGGGCAACGCCGTGGGCGCGGCGCCTGCGCTGGACATGATCAACCGCGGAGTGCGGGTGGGCCTTGGAACCGATGGCTACACCTACGACATGTTCGAGAGCATCAAGGTGGGCAACCTGATCCACAAACATAACGAAGCCGACCCTCAGGCAGCGTGGGGGGAGATCCCCCTGATGGCGTTCGAGAACAACTCCAAGATACTGGCGAAGTACTGGGACGTGCCTCTTGGAGTGCTCGCTCCCGGCGCATACGCCGATGTCATAGTAGTCAATTACTGGGCTCCTACGCCTATCACTAGCAGCAACTGGTACAGCCACGTGCTGTTTGGAGTGTCCGGCGGCATGGTCGACAGCACTCTGGTCGGAGGCAAGTTTCTGATGCGGCGGGGCGAGCTTCTTACCGTGGACGAGCAGGAGATGGCTGCGAAGTCGCGAGAAATGGCGCGCAGACTGTGGGAACGCGCGTGATGCTGGGGCGCGCCCTTTAGCTGGAGTTGTTTCGGAGGCGGATTTCGCCCCGCGCCACAGTCGTCAATGGCTGTCGCGGGGCTGAGTCATTTTGTCCAGGCTTTTCGCACAGCCTGAAGAAGCGGGTCCTCACTTGCAGTTGACTCCCATCATATGGAATGATACACTGGGGATGGAAGTCATATGCCAGCAAAGGAGGACTTATCCATGCCCAGCCAAAATAAGGTCGACTGCCTGCTCGGTGTCCGCGCGTTGGGGGAGGAGTGGGAAGGCGCCCTCGACCATCCTCCGCCTGTCACTGCTCGAGAGGCCCTTGCTATCCCCATTGGCGCCGATCTTGGCTCCAACGTCACGACGAAAACTGACAGCGGCGTTGTCCTGCTGTACGTGTGCCCCTTCTTGAATGGAGCGGAAGGCGGCGATCTAGCGCAACGTGACGCAGGCCGCGTGGGTGTGACTAGCCCCGTGCCAAATGAGGACGAACCCGCCGCCGCCAAGCTGACTCCGACAGAGATGCACGTGCTCAGGCAGCTCGCCCAGGGCAAGACCAACCGATCCATCGCTATGGAGATGTTCATCTCGATCAACACCGTGAAGACGCATGTCAGGGCCATATTCCAGAAATGTGGGGTGAACACCAGGGGCTGCGCTGTCACCCATGCCGTGGCCAAAGGCCTCATAGACTGGCCTCCTCATCCCCGGTCGCAAAATCACCCGTTTGGGCAATACCCGAAATGTAACTGAGCTGTTATGCTCTGGGTGCAAGCGCGGCCGCGGTACGGCCATCGGGCCCCGGTCGGTTCCGGGTATCGAGAAGGAGGTGACAACTGTGTTTCAGGTCATGGCAGGGCGGAAGCGTCGGATGAGCGTGTCGGTGAACGTCATTTGCCTGCAGTTCATGCTGTGGGGGTATCTCATCACCATTGGGTAGCTGGAGATCGGGCCAGGCGCCCGCGCGGATCCGATTGCTGAGTTCGTAGACGAACGATGTCCAGGTGTGCGGGAGCCAACCTCGGGCCTGGTTGGTTCCTTCCCAGTTGTTGGCTTCTGCATCGAACATGGAAAGGGGGAGAGCGGCCGTCTGCGTGGGAACGCAGGGTTTGGCCGCTCTAGTGTGCCATGGAAGTACACAAGCTAGATCCGACCACCGAGTATGCGCTTGCTCCAGGCGTAAGGGTGGTCATCGCAGAGGACGGACACATCCTGCTGAACCCGGAAGACGGCATATGGGTGAAGCTGATGCCGCAGGCAGGAGCAGTGCTCCAGCGGGTGCTGGATGTCAGCGTCGACCGCGTGATCGACACGATCCGCCGGGAATACGGCGACGACGCTCTTTCTGAACTCACGGAGTTGCTTGAGGAGCTGCGGTCCGAAGGTCTGCTGATCCGTACCCGGCTGGTGACTCGCAGGGCTCGTGACAAGGCCTCGAGAGGCAGATACAGGCCTCGGCCTTCTGACTCCTGCAAGGTCTTTCTCACAGTCACTGACAGATGCAATCTTGAGTGTTCCACGTGCTACCGGTCAGAACCCTCCGATGACGCGGAGACGTGGCAGATTGAACGCACGATATCCAGAGTCGGCGCTATGCGCGTCCAAGAGCTGGTGATCACAGGAGGCGAGCCAACGCTCCGCGATGATCTGCCCGAGCTCCTGTCGATGGTCTTCTACAAGCCCTGGAAGGTTACGCTGGCGACCAACGGCACGCTCATCACTCCCGAGATCGCCGAGACTATCGCCGAGATGAACGTGCGGGCGCAGGTGAGCTTGGAATCGCCTGAGGAATCCGCGCACGACTTCATCAGGGGGCAGGGCTCGTTCAAGGCTGCCTGCAGGGGGCTCGAGCTCTTGGCAGAGGCCGGAGTGTCCGATATCGAGGTGGTCTCCACCTTGCTGGATCCGGCCATGCTTCTGCCCGAGGAGATGATGGCTTTCGCAGCGCGATACGGGGCCACATTCCATGCCAGTCTCTTTCAAGAGGTAGGGCACGGCGCATGCGGCGTCAGGCGGCCCGCCCATGAACCCCATTTGCTGGCCCGATCCATGCTAGAATACCTGATCCGCCGAGCGGAGGATGGAGCGATTCCAGAGAACACGCCGTTCGCCGAGGTGGTTGGCATGACGCCGAGGCTGGGGTGCGGAGCGGGAAGTCGCGTACTGGCCGTATCCGGAGCGGGGGACGCCTATCCGTGTCACCTGCTGATGCTGCCCGAGTTCGGAGTCGACCTATCCAGCCTCACTGATTCACCCGCCGAAATACGGAGGCAATACGCGTCTGGGAGTTCGCCATGGCCTGTGAGCATGGGCAACCGCCAGCTGCAGCTGGACTCCAAGTGGCGTGTGCCCGATGTGGAGTCGATTGAGTCGTGCCAGGGATGCAATGTCCGCTACTTCTGCGGAGGCGGCTGCCGGGCTGCCGCGTATGCCGCTACCGGCGACATCGCCGGGCGCGATCCGAACTGCGAGTCGTACCACGCCCTCATCTCCTGCCTGCTTTGGGCATGGGACGATAGGATTCCGGTCATTCTCAACCTGCGCCAAGCCCGTCACAGGCTGGAATGCGCGCTGCCGTCATGAACATGCTCGGATTCTATGTGGTTGTCGGAGTATCCGTCCTTGTTCGAGCCGCCGTTTCGCGGCTTCCGCCCGATGCATGCAGAAGCATCGACGTGGGCGATGTACTTCTCGGAGTCATTCTGGTCGCAACGTGGTTCGCCACCGGAAGGGAACCCTCGGCGGTGTTCGGCATATCCGGACGCGTGCTGGAACCGAATGTACTGTATGCGTCGGCGGCAGTCACCTTGGCACTGGCTGGAGCCAACATGGCAGTGCATGAACGCATAAAGCGTCGCCACGGCGACTGGATGCGTAAGGCAGGCGTCAACCCAGGCGGCGCGTTTCTCGCCGTGTCCGCCTTGCCCTTCGGCCAGGCTGTGCTGGCAGGCCTGGCTTACACTTCATCCGGCGCTCTTCTTGAGGAGTTGGTCTTCCGCTGGCTGCTGATGGGGTGGGCGACGCGCGCAGGCGGACGAGCCATCGGCATGGCGGTGCAGGCAGTCCTGTTCGGGCTGGTGCATGCAGTCCCCATGGCCGCCCACCGTGCCCCGGGCTTGATCACATCCTACGCATTCGTCATGCCTTTCACATGTGCGCTGGCCTTTGGCTGGCTGACGCGGTCGAGCGGGAGCGCGATGTATGCTTGGCTGGTTCACTGGGCGCTGAATTACATAGCGTTGGTATGGGCGCTCCTCGCCGCTCGCCGCGAGCCGTGCGCCTCCTGAATGCGCGTGCCTGCGCAGAATTGTGAGAGCAATCGAGCCAGGTCTGATATACTGCTGTCGGTAGGCGGTCAAACTAGACCATCGCCGAGATCGACGGCCGTCCGGCCGATACGGCCGGGATGTGCGACTACCAGGGGGAGCGCAACGCAGATGTTTGTGGATTACGTTGAAGTGCAGGCAAAGGGCGGCGACGGCGGAGCAGGCGCGGTGGCGTTTCGGCGCGAGAAATACGTGCCTCGCGGTGGTCCGGCCGGAGGCGACGGCGGGCGCGGCGGTAGCGTGATCCTTCAGGCAGATGCGGCGTTGCGCACGCTGAAGGATTTTCGCTATCAGAAGCACCTGCGCGCCCGAAACGGGCAACCCGGCGGGAGTAGCGACAAGACCGGCGCCGATGGAGAGGACCTGGTCGTACAGGTACCTGTTGGCACTATCGTCCGCGATGTTGATACCGGCGAGCTCATCGCCGACCTAGTCGCCCACGGGCAGCGCGCCGTAATGGCACGCGGAGGCATGGGCGGGCGCGGCAATGCTCGGTTCGCCACCGCTGTTCACCGTACGCCCAAGTTCGCGGAAAAGGGAGAAGCTGGAGAGGAACGCCGAGCGTCACTGGAACTTCGGGTGCTCGCAGACGTGGGGCTCATAGGCTATCCCAATGCCGGCAAATCCACTTTGCTCTCTCGGATCTCCTCGGCCCGACCCAAGATCGCCGACTACGCGTTCACCACTCTCAACCCGGTGCTGGGCGTGGTGGAGGCGGGCGACGACAGCTTCGTAGTTGCCGACATACCGGGCCTGATCGAGGGCGCCGCGGACGGCGTCGGGCTTGGACACGAGTTCTTGCGCCATATTGTGAGGACTCGTCTTCTGGTGCATGTTGTGGACGTGTCGGAGTTTTCCGGGCGCGACCCCATCCGCGACTACGAGGTTATCCGGCGCGAACTCGCTCTCTACGAAGCGGGGCTCGAAGTCAAGCCGGAGATCGTGGTTGCCAACAAGATCGACATGCCCGGAGCGCCGGCGCGCGCATGCGCCCTCGCAGAGGCCCTTGAGTCGAAGGGCGTGCCGGTACTCGACATCTCGGCCTTGACGGGCGAGGGTGTCCGGGCCTTGCTCTACGCGGTATCGGCGAGGCTCGCGCAGCTGCCGCCTGAACAACTGCCCATCGTACATGGCCCAGAGGCGGAGGAGCCAAGGCGCTACACTGCGCGCGGCCCGCGCCTGAGGGACGTGTCGATATCCCGCGACGGCGATGTTTTCGTCGTGATCGGCGAGGGCGCCGAGCGTCTGGTTGAGCGGACCGATCTGGACAATGAGGCCGCCCTCAACAGGCTCTACGGTATGCTCGCGCGCGCCGGCGTAATGGACGCTTTGCGCGAGGCGGGGATGGACGAAGGCGATACAATACGAATTGGCGATACGGAGTTCGTGTTCGCCGAGTCCTACAACATGCGGCGAGGCTAGGAGTGTTTGTATGCAGCGCATAGGGATAATGGGAGGCACCTTCGACCCAGTGCACTATGGGCACCTGGTCACAGCGGAAGAGGCGTACCACCGGTTTGGTCTGGACAAGGTTGTCTTTGTCCCGTCCGGACATCCGCCTCACAAGATGGACAAGACCATTACGTCTGCTGCGCATCGCTACATGATGACGGTACTTGCTACGATGAGCAATCCCCACTTTGAGGTGTCGTCCATAGAGATCGACAGGCCCGGTCCTTCCTACGCGGTGGATACGGTTACAGCCTTCAGGCAGAAGTACCCGGGCGGCACCGGGCTCTATTTCATCACAGGGGCGGACGCCATCCTCGAAATGCTGGGGTGGAAGGATTCGACCACTCTGCTCCGCCTGTGTGATTTTGCGGCGGCCACGCGCCCCGGGTATTCCATCGCTGACAGCAGAATTGCCGAAGTGTTCGGAGAACATGCGCCGAGAGTGCATTTCTTCGAGGTGCCCGCGCTTGCCATATCGTCTACCGACATCCGTGGGCGCGTCCGGGACGGTCGTCCTGTGCGATATCTGCTTCCCGACATTGTCATCAGCTACATGGAAAGAGCTGGGCTGTATGTTGCGCAGTAGCGCCTTCGGTTGAACCAGCGCACTGTGCCTGACTTTTCTGTCAGAGGTCCTGAATAGCCCGGCTTGCTTCGCGAGAGAATATGGCTCATGGAGCGAGGTGCTAGGATGAGCAAAACACTGTATGTCGGCAACTTGCCGTGGGCGGTCACAGACGACCAACTCCAGGACGTCTTCTCGCCTTACGCCGAGGTGATAGCGGCCAGGGTCATCACAGATCGCGAGACGGGACGGTCGCGAGGGTTCGGCTTTGTCGAGGTGGCCACTGACGATCTGGATACGATCATCAGGTCGCTCAATGGAACATCGCTGGGCGGTCGCGAGATCAGCGTGAATGAGGCCAAGGAGAGACAGATGAGAATGTGACGGTCGCTTCTTCTGACCGCTTGCGCCGCATCGCCCCCAGGGTTTCGCCCAATGGGGGCGATGTGCTATTATTGTTGCAGGCTTTGTCTCATTCACTGGAGGGCGTAGGCGGTGCGCGATGAAGAGGTTGAGGCGATCAGAATTCGGCTCAGGGCGGCCATCCCTCGTTCCAGATACGAGCACAGTAGGCGCGTAGAGGAGGAATCTAGGCGCCTCGCCGTGAAGTTCGGCGCTGATCCGGATGTGTGTGCTCTTGCCGGGCTTCTGCACGACTGCGCCCGCGACTTGCCCGCTGACGAACTAGCAGCCATTTGGAGCAGGCTCGACCCTGGGCAAACGGCTGAACCCGTCGTGCTGAACTCGGCGCTCCTTCACGGGCCGGTGGGGGCTGTCATCGCCTGCGAGGCGTACGGAGTATGCGACCCGCGTGTGTTGCGCGCCATCCAACGCCATACGCTGGGAGCCCCGGACATGGCCGTCGAGGACAAAGTCGTCTGCCTGGCCGACTATGTCGAGTCGGGGAGGCGTTTTCCAGGAGTGGAGTCCATTCGCAGTCTGGCCCGTTGCGATCTCGACTCCGCGCTCATCTGCGCGCTGGACGGAACCATCAAGCATCTGGTGGACGCGGGCGCGCTGATAGACGTTAATGTGATCCTGACCAGGAACGCTCTTCTACGTAAATACAACAGAATGCCTAAGGCTGGTGATATTCCTGCAAATCAACACCGAGAAACCGCCGAATGAACTGCCGTCATCGCCCCACGCGAGGCTGGCCGTCTCCGCCGCTTTGGAGAGAAAGGCCGAGGATGTCATCCTACTCGACATGTCTTCAGTGTCCATCATGGCCGACTTCTTCATGATCTGCACCGTCCGCACCGACACGCATGCGCGCGCCGTCAGAGACGCCGTGACCCAAACGTTGGATGCCGTTGGCCTCCATTTGCGGAGGCGCGAAGGGGCCGATGCGTCAGGTTGGGTCTTGCTGGATTGGGGCGACATAGTGGTGCACATATTCCGCTCGGCCGAAAGGGAGTTTTATAGCCTGGAGAAGCTGTGGGGAGATGCCCGGACTCACCGTTTCGAAGCCGCGTCCCCGTCGGAGTCGTCTTTTCCGGGGCTGAGCGATGTGGGCAGCGGGGATACGCGCTCGGGCAGTACCGGGGTGGAGGGCATCTGAAAACAGCCGGGCGGCCAGGCGGATCGAGAGGCAGGCATCGGCGCAGCGCGGCGATGCGTTGCGCGAGGTCGGGGCAGAAAATCGGGTGACTGTGACTGCATGTTCGGGTACATAGGAGCAAATGGGTGCGCCGTTATTCGACGAAAAGTCCGGGCATGTGCATTGGCCGCTATCCGCGAGACTTCCGTCAAGAAGCGGTGCGCCGGAAATCTCAGCTGGTTCCATACACAGGTGGCTCAACGGCGGGATGACAATAAGGGGTTTTGCCAGGACCCCGGGTCGCCCTGCGCCTTGGCACCCTGGAGCGTCCCGTCAAAGTCATCCCTGTGCAGCCACTCCAGGATCTCGTCAAAGTCGTCCTTTGCGCGTCTGCGTGGCGGAGCGCGGTTGGCTG
>DHON01000017.1 GCA_002409965.1 Firmicutes bacterium UBA5389 | reverse complement strand
ATGATCGACAGAAGGGGATGCTGAAATTCGACACTTTACGCAGAACATGCCAACCCGTCCGCTCGGCCTAACCTGATGGTTCTTCGGTATCCGTCAGGAAGGCAGGAAGGAACGATGATCAGCATGTCCGATGTCAATTCTATACGTCAGATGCGCAGAGATGGCGAAAGTGTCGCCTCGATCGCCAGAGCAGTAGGCGTCTCGCGCGATACCGTCTATAAGTACCTCAAAAAGAATGACTTTTCACCTGATCCCCCTAGAGTGGTTATGGCAAGGCCCTCGAAGCTCGACCCATACAAGCCTCTTATCCAAGAATGGCTCGACCAAGATGTGACGAACTGGAAGAAGCAACGCCACACAGCAAGAAGAATATGGCAGCGTCTACGCGACGAGTGTGGTGCCGATGTGTCAGAGGCCACCGTAGGCAGATACGTGAGGGCAGCAAGGGAGTCCCGCTGTGAACGTCGGAGCTCGTTTCTTGACTTGACCTGGGCTCCTGGCGAGGCACAGGCTGACTTCGGTGAGGCTGACTTCTATGTCCGTGGAATACGAACCAGGCTCAGCTACTTCGTGCTTGTGTTCCCCTACTCAAACGTTGGCCTTGCTCAGGTCTTTCCAGCAGAGAACGCCGAGTGTACCTGCGAGGGGTTGAGACGGACGTTCGAGTTCGTAGGTGGTGTCCCTACGCGCATCGTGTTCGACAATGCCGCAGGTGTAGGCAGACGCATCGGTGATGCCGTGCGCACTACGGAGGTGTTTGGGAGATGCGCAGCGCATTACGGGTTCGCATACTCCTTTTGCAATCCCCACTCCGGTAACGAAAAGGGTAGCGTGGAAAACAAAGTGGGTGTTGTCAGGCGCTCCCTCTTCGTCCCCGTCCCACAGGTATGGGACATAAAGACCTACAACGTACGACTGCTTGATGCTTGTATGAAGCTTTCCGACAAGCCGCATTGGCTCAAGG
Organism: Firmicutes bacterium UBA5389; assembly: GCA_002409965.1. GTDB lineage: Bacteria > Bacillota > DTU025 > DTU025 > DTU025 > UBA5389. The sequence goes on along the minus strand of DHON01000017.1, from coordinate 3,317 downwards.
GCGAGCCAGAGTCGCAGCTGTTCTTCGAGGATCACTTTGCGATGGTCGGGTTGCCAGAAAGACCGTTCGAATGTGTGCGTTACACGAGAGCAAAAGCGGACAAGAAAGGCAAGGTCAAAGTCGACGGACCACATATCTACTCGACTGCGCCCGAACTCGCTGGGCAAGAGCTCGTCTTAGGGCTCGGTGCTCTCTGCGTTAAAGTCTACGATCAATCCGGCACACTCGTCTGCGAACACACCCGCCGCTATGGGTCTGCCCCGACTGACGAGACTGATCCCTCGTCGCAGCTTTGCCTACTCAGTACGCGTGTTGGGGCATGGAAGAACTCACGGGTAAGGGCTGCCGTCTCCGAGGATCTTCGAAATCATATGGATCTGTTACCGAGAGCCGACCTCAGAGGTGAACTCAGAGCAATGCGCAGTGAGTGCGCGCGATCTGGTTGGGTCTCGACACTACAAGCAACTGAGCTCGCGTTTGCCTCGACAGGCAGGGTGGATGAGGCGAGTGTCACGGTGGCGGCGTCCGGTCTGTCCTCAAAGCCCGTGCTCTACGACGAGGAAACCGACCTTGCCGACTACGACCGGGCGACGGGGATCGGGAGGTGAGCAAATTTGGCATACATGAAGAGCTCGGAGGTCGCTGAGATCAGAAGACTAGCCCGTCTGTTGTACTTCTCCGACGAGACCATAGACGCTTTCTGCGAGAAGGCGAGTGCAGGACAGTTGAGGGCTCTTGGCGATGTGATCAAGTACGAGCAAGGGGTAAGAGCACGCAGGAAGAGGGAGAGACTGATGCGCAAGGCACGATTCCCTGCGCCAAAGTCGTTTGTAGGCTACGACTTCTCGCAAGTCATCTTCCCGGAGGACTACAGTGCAGAGGACCTGAGATCCCTCGCTTTCGTAGATGAGGCGCAGGACTTCGTCTTTCACGGTAAGGCCGGACGTGGAAAGACCCACCTGTCAATCGCCGTGGGGATGGCATGCGTGGAGGCGGGCAGACCGGTGAGGTTCTTTACGGCCGCAGAGCTCGTCTTGGCACTCACAAGGGCCAACAGGGAACATAACCTCGAAGCCCTGTTAAAGGATATCTCGAAATGCGACCTACTTATCATCGACGAGCTGGGATATGTGCCCTTGGATGTTGAGGGTGCAAGACTGCTCTTTCAGGTAATGAGCGACTGTTACGAAAGGAGGAGCCTCATAATCACCACGAACATCGAATTCAGTAGATGGGGAACGGTGTTCGGCGACGACAAGCTGGCTGCCGCACTCATAGATCGCATTGTCCATCATGGTAGATTGGTTGAGTTTAATGGTACCAGCCACCGTATGGATGCAGCTTTAATGCTCGACAGGTCACAATCATAGAAAGGCCGGGATAACAGTTTCTGCAGAAACTGTCGAAACACCGATGCGGAAACTGTCGACAGACTATTGACTAGACACATCGCACACGGCGGTGGCGCTCGGCACCATCGCGTGCGGGATGGGCTACCGCGTCTCCTTCCAGCGCGCCGCCCAGCTCGTGCTCGACCTGAACGCTGCGGCGGCCGCGGGCACCCTTGACAGGAAGATGGCCCAGTTCGCCAGATGCGACATGGTCATCCTCGACGAGTGGGACTATCTGCCGACGGATCCGGAGGGTGCCAAGCTGCTGTTCCGCCTGGTCTCGATGTGCTACGAGCGCGTCTCGCTCGTGATCACCACAAACATCGACTTCTCCAGATGGGGCAAGATATTCAACGACGAGGACAGGGCGGCCGCTATGCTCGACCGCGTGGTTCACCACGGCAGACTCGTTACCTACGAGCGCGAGAGCTACAGGATGCAGCATTCGCTCATGCGGGAGGGGGTGGCGTAGACGGATTCGGGCGTCCTGCTCGATCGGGAAGAAATTTCACGATTGCGAGTGAAACGCCCCGATGCTTATTTCTGAAAGGTGCGCTTGACTAAACACACGATACCACGGCACACCAGAGGCCGGGAGACACCGCATGCGCGATCGGGCATCTGGAGCATACGGAGAGGACCATTGGATGACTCCCCGGGGAGATCGTGGCAGATGCTGGCTATGGCTCCGAGCAGAACTACCGCTGGCTCGACGAGAAGGGTGTGAGTGCCTATGTGAAGCACAATGAGTTCTTCCGCGAGTCCAGCAACAGGAAGTGGCGCGAGAACCCGATGCGCCCCGACAACTGGGAATACAACGAGATCCTGGGCACCTATACCTGCCCGGAAGGACGCACCCTCAGGTTCAGCCACATCCAGCATCCCAGGAGCGACCTGGGGCACAGGGCAGACGTGCGCTTCTACAGATGCGAATCCTGCGAAGGATACCCTCTGAGGAAGAGGTGCTTCAGGTCGAAGGACCCCGATGCGGCAAGGATCCTCCGCGTGAACCCCGACCTCGCAAGATTCAAGAAGCGTGCCTCCTTTCTGCTCAATACAGAAAAGAGGCACAGAGCTCCGGAAGCAGCGCGCCGTCGACGTGGAGACCATCTTCGAAGACATCAAGCGCAACTGGCACTTCACGAGGTTCCTCCTGCGGGGCCTAAAGAAGGTTGGCCACAAGTTCAGGCTCGTTGCGGCAGGCCACAACCTGAGGAAGCTTGCCCTGGCCCTGGCAGGATAGAGGGGACAGGGGCCCTTCTGTCCTCATTCCATATTTCCTGCAATGCAGGGGTAATGGAAGGGCCCGCCGGCTGGGAATCCATCCCAGCCGGCGAGCCTTCAGTACGAGGCTTTTGATACAGCCCCTATTCTAAATGCGTATTTATAGAGACATTATCGTTATAAGAATTTAAATCTCATCCCAGAACTTGTCATCAATGATCTTGATACAGGCTTTTTTGATCGATCCAACTTCTTTGCCAGGAGTCACAAGGTTGGGCATATGGGGCTCTCCAACTACAAAAATCACAAACCGGTGATTTGCAAGCGTACCTTCAAGTTCATCATGATTGCCCATTGCTGGCTTGCAATAACCCTTATCTTTAGCTTCATCAAACGGCTCCATTGGCTCTACCGAACCAGGTGTAGTTTTAAAATACTCCACGCCATCGATATCAATTTGAAGATCCATATAGCGATGATGAACCTCATAACGCGCATTTTCATATGTACGAGTTTTGGCATCTTGGATCATGGCATAACATCTTTTACCCATAATTTCATATTTGCCAAAATCCATCTGAGAGAGATCATGGCCTGCAAGCCAATCAATTACAACATCAAGACCCTTATATAGACCTCTATAAAGCTTTAACGCAGACATTCCATCATAAATCATTGCTTCTCCCTTCACTATTATATAAT
>DHON01000009.1 GCA_002409965.1 Firmicutes bacterium UBA5389 | reverse complement strand
AAAGTTACTCGCACAGGCTCCTAGCCTAACGAGAAAAGCGCCCGATACCCGCGCGGAAGACAGCAGCTGCACCCTGTTCAAATACCACTTCCGCATCGTCGAATCCAGCTTCTCTCAAGACCGCTGTCTGCGACTGAACGCTCAGCGGAATGTCTATGTGGTACTTGCCGTCCACAAGCTCATCCTCTCCAACGGTCCCGGCGGCCTGGAGCGACTTCACAGTCTCGGCGTATCGAGCGAGCAGCGAACGTTCCTCGTCTGGCGACACCACATAGTCTCCCTCAATGTACATTCCGCCGGCTTTCAGAGCGCCCGCGATCCTGGTATACAGGCCCAGCTTCACATCGGGGATGAAATGGTGCATGGTCTGCACAGAGACCACATAGTCAAAACTGCCCGCGTGAAAAGGCATGGTCAGGTAGGATCCGTGCACGACCTCCACCTGCGGCCCATACTGGGAGCGTTCTAGCTTGGCTTTCAGCTTGGCAAGCATCTCGGACGAAAGGTCAACAGCAGTGACCCTGGCATTGGGCGCCCTGTCGAAAATGAAGTCCAGTTCGAGGCCTGTGCCGCAGCCCAGGTCCAGAATGGAGAGAGGCTCGATGGTTGCGGGAATCTGCCCGGCTACAGACGAGTAGAACTCATCGAACGCCGGGAGTATCTCCTGCATATGCTCCTCATACCCGCCGACCCTTGTGTCGAAGAATTCCGCCATCAGTTCATAGCTATCGGTCATGATTCACCGTCCCGCCAGGCACGCCTCATCGTTGACCTGAAGCGGCACTCCTTCCCCTCCAGTCTGCATATGCCGCTGTGATCCTGTCGGCTGCCACAACTATTATAGCCATGGCCAGAATGGTCTGCCAGAACATGAGCTGGTTGAAGCCGATAAGGAGCGCCAGCCACCCGATCAACACCCAGTGTATCACGTAGATCGGGGTCAGTTCCTTGCTCCAGTACAGCAGTTTGTCACGAACGGCAGCAGGAAACGATCCGCTCACAAAGTAGAGAACAGAAAGCCAGATGAGCGCCAGCGAACCGTTGACAGCGTTGGCGATGAGGTCCTGATGGTAGTACACATAGGCGTTTTCCTCTGGGAACCCCATGTAGTACATGAACCGGAAGCCCGAGACGCACATGGCGATCAGCAACACAGCACAGCCGGCAAGCAGGCTCTGCATGTAGAGCCGACGTCTGTCGCTGCTGTTCTTGAGGATATGCCCGAACGCGATGCCAGCCATCGGGTACATCACCCAGGATAGGAAGGGGAAGTACGAAGTCTCGCTGGCGCCCCAGAGCAGCCCCAGGATCGAATCAGCATAGGCTTGGCCTGTACTGATCCCGCACACTAGGTAATTGAGGCCTCCAAGTACGAGCCCGACTACGGGGTAAGCGCCCCACGGAACCTTGGCTGCCCTGAGAACCCCGATAAGGATGAAGCAGAGACCGGCGAAGTGCAGGATGTCTACTTCGAGAAGGCTCTGCAAGACATCCCCGTATGGAACCGCGTCCTGAGCCAAAAACCCTAGCTTAATCCCTAGCGCCCACGGTATGTACCCGCGTGCCGCGTTGAGAAGGTAGGCCATGAGAAGCAAAGACGCGCCCCGGCCTATTGCGTAGCCGGCGTCTTGCCTCCTCGAATAGACCGTGCCCACTCCCATTACGAACATGAACAACGGCGCAGCAGGAAAACCCGTCACAAACTCCACGATACAGCCAAACAAGGAATACTGGACAACAGAATGAGAGAGCGCCTCCTGAACATGAACGCAGATCATCAGCAGTACGGCGAAGCCCTTACCTATATCCAGCTCGACTTGCCTTTCGCCCCTAGCCCGCTCGTCGCGTAGGCTCACGTTCATTCCGACTCCCCCTTCCGCAGTTCAGGCATGACGCACCTGGGCGCTCCCTGCAGGTAGCATATGCCGTCTGACAGTGTCACGGACAGCTTGCCTTGCCGCGTTTTCACTGATCATTCGACATCTGCCACCCATGTCCTGCGTGAGATAGTCGGCTTCAGCCGTGTTCTGCAAGCCAGCCTGCGGTATGTGCTTTACCAGGTATTGCTCACCTTCTCGGCAAACCCCATGAGATCGCGTATTTCCAGTATCCTTCCGTCATCCAGTACGACACGACCGGTGAACCTGCCAAACAGAAGTCCACACTGATGCGCCGCTGGCGGTTGTTCAGCGTGAAAGCCATCTTCACTCGATTGTTCCGGAAGCGGACGTCGCCCTCTGCCGATGAGGACGGCATGTTGAGCTTGCCCATGGGAAATGGGGTCATCACTGATGTGGTGATCTCCCACGGTTGTGTGAGATCCAGTATGCTGGCTGAAACCAGGCCCATGTAGCTGTTGTCGGCAATTGCAAAGGCCGCGCCCAATTCGTCAGTGAGTATGCAGTAATAGTCCCACTCCTTGATCCTGAGTGGTGAGGCCCCAATCACCGTCCCCTCCCACTGATTTGCCTCGATTCATGGGTCCCCGGCCCTCGCCCTATCCCCTACCCTTACTGCGACAGCGGATCGGCCATTCTCCCCATGAAGAGAATGCTCCCGGTTCGCACATCACGGATGAGGAAGACGAACGGCCTGTCGGCCATGAATACCTTCGGCAGGTCCAGACGAATCGATTTCGTGCCCACAACAACCGCAGTAGCCGCAGCGGCCTCTGTGCCTTCCTCGTTGACTTCTATGAATGCCTTGTGCAGAACGTGCGTGATGTACAGGAACGTATCGGATATTCCTGAGAAGTCGGCTATGTTGTCGTCAAACGCGTCTATCATGCCCAGCTGCTGAAGGTATCCGCTGAGCGATAGCTCCGCTTCGAACTTGAACCGTGGGATGCTCACATCGACTCTGGTGGGAGAAAGCGTCTCCAGAATCGCCTCGATCCCATCGGTTCGAATGGCCGCCTCAAGCTCCGCCAGGCTGGAATCAGGTTTCGGCAGCAAGACGGTCATGGCGAGTTCGTTGCCGCTGTATGGCAGCTCCAATACCTGTGTACTGCCTGTTTCAGCGTACTTGAACGTTCCTATTTGATGCATGAACGGAACAATCGCCTGCTTTCCACTGGATAGATAGAACGCAGCCTCCTCGGTCTGCTCCGGCCTGAACTGCTGTTCCCACTGGCCTTTGAAGTATATTGCGTTAGTCAACACCAAACGGGTCAGTGGATCGAGCACCCCCGGCCCTATCAGGTCAATGATCTTGCCCTCGGTCTTGTCCTCTACCCATCGGTTGATGGCCGATCGAGCCTCCTCGGTACGGTAGACGAAGTCTACCTCCTTGAGCCCTGCGTCGTAGTGCTTTTCGGCCATGGAGATGTACTCCGGCAGGAAACTGAGGCCCATCTGGCTCCAGAGCGCATTGGCAACCGACAGCCTATAGGTCTTTCCTCCAGAGTTGAACAGCCTGCTGAGCGCAGAGAACGACTCGTGGAGCTGCTCGGGGGCCAGATCGTAGTGGAGGGCGTCTGCCATCTGCGCCGCTGTGTTGCCCCGCGCGCCCGCATAGGTCATGGCCAGTGCTGAGGAGATGCTGTACGGTGAGATGAATAGGTTGCCATCCCGAGATGACACGACTGAGTAGAGATCGAACGCGAAGGCGTTGTTCCCGCTCACTAATGCCTTCACATCTCCGGCGCTCACCGAGGACGAGCTCGCCGAGGTACTGACCAAAGCGAAGATAACGGCCAACCCCAGAACCAGTCGCACTATCCCTGCAGTAGCTTTCATTCTTCATTGCCTCCTTCATGAGATGAGATGTTGCACCAATGTTTAAAGTGGGTCAGCATGTACGCTATTCGACTCGATCCGAAGCCGAGCCCGGGTTGCCTGCGCTGTACAGTTCGGATTCCATTCGGTGTTTCCTGCTGCCGTACGGTACTGCCTTCATAGTGACGTAGCCGCATGTTATTGAGCAGCGAAATGGCTCTCAGTCACACGGGATGGCTCCGATAATCCTTTTTTGCGTCTCTACATCGCAGACTGGAAGGAGTAACATTTCCTGCGTGGAAGTCTCCTCCGCGTCCATGTATTGGGGCCGAGGCCCCGAAAGGAAGAATCGAATGAAGAGACGTCTATTGGTTCTTGGATTCGCGCTACTGTTTGTATCTGTGTGGTCAGGTCTGGCCGGCGCAGCGGAGCTAGGGCTTGGTGGCAAGATCGTCTATCAGGCGGGCAACTACGCCTTCACGACTCTTGGGACTAGCGAGACTGATGGCACTACTCGATATGAGTCCTCCGTTTCTGCTCCGCCGCTCAGATTCGAGCTAGGCGTAACATCCGTGGCGTGGAATCTGAATGGTTTTCTGACCACGAAGAGCTTCGGAGAGGCCGAGCTGGATCCTGAACTGCTCGGCGATGCGGATGAAGGCTGCGGAGGAGTAACAGCTTTCGGCGGAGACCTAGCCTATCGATTCGATGTAGGGTCATTCAAGCTTGGCCCTTCAATCGGCTACCGGAGCATGCAGACCACTGTAGGGCAAAAGCATTCTTCTGAAGGAGGAGTCCATGCCTGGGGCAGAGGGTTTCGAACCCGCGGAGTCAGGCTCGGAGCCGAAGCATCCGCCACTCTGAGCGACAGGTTCTCATTCTCCGCTTCCCTTGGATGCTCCCCCCGTCTAGCAGTCGCGGAGATCGTAGAGATAGCGAACGATATCGCAGATGAGGGCGTTCATTACCGTCATTGTATCGTCTTTGGCGTTCCGAAACCCGATAAGGCATACTCGTTCGACCTAGCGATCAGTGCGGCAGCTCGCGTCATCCCCGCAGTCGAGATCGTCGGCGGGTACCGGTATGAGGGCATTCGCGTCGAGCTCGATCCCTCGGCCAGCGAATTTGGCGCCTCCGGCTATGCGGTGAACGCGAGCGTATTCCATATTGGCGCAGAATGCAGATTCTGACGGAGTCTTCGGCGCCCGGGGAGGGCTTGGCCCCTGGCCCCGGGCGCCTCAGGTTCACATTCCCAGAATCGACAGGGCAGACAGACGATGTGGGCAGGAATGCTACGCGGCCCGGTCGCTAAGCCATGCGGTTGCTGTGCCGCGTGGTTGCTATTCCGTCGATAGCTACTACTTGGCGTGATAGCCGGGCCGCATGTTCGTTCGGGCAGGCCTCCCTACCATCGATACGAGTGCCAGGCCCAGGGCGGCGGCCAGCAGGCACGGGATCATCGCCGTTGAGTACACCGCTCCGCCCTGAAGGCCTGCTGCCGCTAGGCGGTCTATGAACCAGCCCACGACAGGAGGCATCGCCGCTCCGCCCAGGATGGATGTGATGTTCACAAGGCCTATGGCCAGCCCCGACACGTTCGACGGGAACAACGCCTTGGCTATGCCAAATACCAGGCTAGCCGAGCTGACCGATATGCCCATGACAAACAGCAGTACGTACATGGCGCTCAGAGGCAAGAACCCCGGGGCCAGGACTATTGGTACCCACGTTGCCACGTACAGTAGCGTGGTGGCTACGAGCAAGCGCCGCTGGGCGGTGACGAGGTTCATTCCTCGGGCCGCCATGACGTCGGCGAGCTTGCCAACGAACGCGGCAGCCACGACATAACCGGCGGCGACCATGGTCACCGCGCCTGCGGCCGTGGTGGGGCTCACGCGGTAGACGCTCGCTATGTAAGGCACTCCCCACAGGCCCTGAAACGCCACTTGGGAGCCGTATTTCATAAACAGAAACAAGGCAAGGAGCCTTAGCTCGCGACTGCGCATCACGTCCCGGTTGGAGCCAGGCTCGTCGCCTGGGCCGGAATCCGGCACTGCGCGCGCGTGCCGTTTCGCAGCGAATAACCAGCACAGAGCGGCCAGGAGCACTGCCGCAAACGCCAGCCCTGCGAAGACCAGCCTCCATCCGGCCAGGACCGTCAGCCACGCCAGCGGAGCGGCCCCCATCAAGGCACCCGCGTTTCCAATAGCAACGAACAGCCCGTTATAAGTAGAGAACGCCTCAGGCGGAAACATCGCTGCGATGACCTTCATCCCCGGGATGAACCCAGCGGCGAGGCCCATTCCCATCAGGATCCGTCCCACAAAGGCGGAGGCGAACCCGCGCGCGCCCGCGAACAGGAAGGAGCCCGCCGCCGCAATAGCCAGCGCGCCGGCACTCACACGTTCGGGCCCAGCCTTGTCGCAAAGGAGCCCCATGGCCGGCTGGACCAGCGCATACGCTATGAAGAACCCCGACGACATGAAACCCAGCGCCACACTGTCGAGCCCGAGCTCCATAGCAAGGTCGTCAGCGACCACCGACACCGCCACACGCTGAAGAAAAGACAAGAAGTAAATCGCCGCAAACAACCCGAATCCGAAGAGCCTCAGTCGGTTGGACGAATTGACTCGGTCCGCAATGCCCGTGCCACTTCCTCTGCTCGTCCGATCGACACCACTGATGTCTTTCAAGAAACAACACACCCTGTAGATAATCGCACTGAATTGCCCGGCGCGGAAACAGGTAATCGCCTCAATCATCGTACCTAGGCATCGTCCTCTATCAGTACACGAATCTTGGCTGCTACCTCCGACATGGTATCACCTGACACATGACCAATGTACTCGGCGTCTCGGGCCTGCCAGGCAAGGCTTCTGAGCTGATCCGCGAGAACCACACCTCGGACGCTGGTCTGGTTAGCAATCGGGACCTCAAACGGATATCCCTTTACCTGCAATGTCACTGGACACACAAGAGCCAGACCTACTTTGCCGTTATAGGCGGCCGGAGACACAACAAGTGCCGGGCGTCGACCATTCTGCTCATGACCGGCTTGCGGCTGAAACGTGAGCCAAATCAGATCACCGCGCTTCGGAACGTAGCCCACGTCACCACACCTCGCGTCCAATCGGCTCACCCGCTGCAACCTCGGCATGGGTGTTTTCGTCGGTCACTTGCGCCAAGAGTGCGGAGAGAGACGGTTCCGAGCGTCTCGGTCTTATGACAAGCCGATCTCCATCGAGTGACAGATCGACCTCACTGTTCTGCTGTACCTTCAGCTGTTCGGCTAACCCACGAGGAATGCGAATGGCCAGGCTGTTCCCCCACTTCTGTACCTTCGCAAGCATCGCTCAATCCTCCCATCCTGGTATCTACAATGAAGATACCACAGACCTCGTCGGATAGCAATCGGTAATCTGCCTTTGGCATACAACGGCAAGTCCGGAATGACCACCTCACGCGGTTCACAGCCGACGAGTTTCTCCACAACACCGCGCATTATCTCACAAGGAATCCCGGCGTGCCCAAGCGAATGACCGTCCACACTGACCAATTGGGTCTGGGCGTCAGGCGGTGACATGATTTTACATATGCCGCGCACAGACGATCCATCACAAAGGAGAGGTGGTCTGTCATGGGTCTGCACAATAGGCTATTCAGCATGATCTGCTTAGCCGGACTGCTGCTCGGAATCACGGGGTTCTCCGCGGGATCTACGTCGGCGGCGTCCTTCCCACCCCTGAAAAGCTCCGTTGGCATGGTACTGAGCTCCCACCCGATAGCAAACAACATCGGGATGCAGGTGCTGAAAGATGGCGCAAACGCTGTGGATGCCGCAGTGGCAGTCGGCTATGCTCTTGCTGTCGTGCTCCCGGCCGCCGGCAATCTGGGCGGCGGTGGCTTCGCCCTCATCCACATGGCCAAAGGCGACACGGTCGCCCTTGACTTCCGCGAGGTAGCCCCTGCCAATGCCAGTCGGGACATGTACCTGAACGACAAGGGCGAAGTGGTGCCGAACGCCAGCACTGAAGGGTTTCTAGCGGCGGGCGTTCCGGGGACGGTTGCCGGCATGAGCGCCATGCTGGAGAGATACGGGACTCGGAGCCTCGCCCAGCTAATCGCGCCTTCTATTGAATACGCTGAATCGGGATACGTGGTAGGCCCTGGCCAGGCCGAGTCATTTGCGGCCAACGCGAAGCGCTTTCGTTCGTACCCATCTGCGAGTAAGTACTTCCTCAAGCCGGACGGAACCCCCTACAGGGAAGACGAGATCTTCGCGCAGAAGGACCTTGCCAAGACTCTCCGTCTGATCGCCGCCGATGGCGCCGCCGCGTTTTACGAAGGGCCGATCGCGGACATGATCTCAGCCGACATGGCAGCCAAAGGCGGTTTGATAACCAAGAGCGATCTGGCCAAGTACGCGCCTGTATGGCGGGACCCGGTCTGGGGCACGTATCGTGGCTACGAAGTAGTCTCCATGTGTCCGCCAAGCTCCGGAGGGATCCACATAGTCCAGATACTGAACATACTCGAAGGTTACGACCTCGAGTCCATGGGCTTCAGCTCATCATCAGCAGTCCACGTGATGGCCGAAGCAATGAGGTACGCCTACGCTGATCGCTCGGAGTTCCTCGGGGATCCGGACTTCGTCAAGGTCCCCACGGCAGGGCTGACCTCCAAGAACTACGCAGCCGAAATCAGAAGCAAGATCAGTTTGGAGCGGGCTACCCCGAGCAGTGAGGTGAAGCCGGGAGCCCCGTGGCAGCACGAAGGAACGAACACGACTCACTACTCCATCGTAGACAGATACGGGAACGCAGTTGCCGTTACCTACACGATCAATGGCTCATACGGGTGCGGTGAAGCTATCGAAGGCGCGGGTTTCCTTATGAACAACGAGATGGACGACTTCTCCATCAAACCCGGCGTGCCCAACCTTTATGGTCTTGTCGGAGGGGACGCCAATGCCATCGAGCCCTACAAACGCCCGCTCAGCTCTATGTCGCCTTCAATGGTGTTTGGGGACGGTAGGTTGTTCATGGTGCTTGGAAGTCCTGGCGGCGCCAGAATCATCACCACTGTCCTTCAAGTAATCCTGAATGTCATCGATCACACGATGGATATTCGCGAGGCAGTAGACGCCCCCAGGATTCACATGCAATGGGTGCCCGACGAAATCCGCATCGAAAAGCGCGGGTTGAGCAAGGACGTAGAAAGCAAGCTTACGGCAATGGGGCACAATGTGGTCGTGAGGGCGCCGATGGGCGATGTGAATGCGATTCTGGTGGATCCCGCCACAGGCATACTGTACGGCGCGGGCGACTCCCGAAACCGGGATATGGTTCCAAGCTTCAGCTACTAACCCCAAACCGTGAGCCGATAGGATAATTCCTATAGCCAGGTTGCGGGGCGTCTCCCTTACATCGGGGAGACGCCTTCGCGTTATACCCGTGAAGGGCTCATAGGCCGCGTGGCGAACATGATGAGGTGGAATTGCATGGGTGGCGCTGCCCTCAAACAGCCCAATTTGAAGGGAGGATCCTCCATGACGTGGTACCGGCGAATTCTCCGCCTGCTCGTTATCGCGGCGGCTCTCACAGCGCTCGCAGTACTCATTGCCGGATGCAACGGCGGAGGCCAATCTAGCAGTGCCTATTCTGTATCAGGCTGAGTGACTATCAAGGGTCCAGACACTGGAGTGCCCAACGCGACGGTGTCATTCGAGTCATTCGGTACGACAACTACTGATTCCAACGGCTACTGGACCAAGTCTCGCCTAGAGGGCTTGGTCAGAGTGTCGGTAGCCAAGCACGGATGGACATTCACTCCGCCCAGGATTCCTGTGTCGGGCATCGTATCGGGTGTCGATTTCGAGGGGTGGGAGTTCGACTACAGGGGGTTGTCTGAGACCGCCAGCTGGCAGTATGATGCGGAGTTCACCTCGGCAAACGAGAACAAAGAGACCTGGTTGATCACCCACAGAGTAGACCGGGTTGAGGAGTCGGACTCCGCTACGCTTTTTCACATGTCCAGTTTTTCGAGCCTCTCTAGCCCCCCGCTGCCCAGCATGGCCATGATCGCCTCGGCTCGCAAAGAGTACATCATAAAGCGGGAAGGCCCGTTATGGGTTGAAGGCTTTGATGATGATGGGAATGTTCTGTGCCGCCGCACGGCGAACAATGGCCTATGGAAGACCGAGTTCGACGTGGTATTCGCGCCGTACACGGGTCTAGTTAAGCTTACGGTCGAAACCGATCTACCCACCAACAGCCCAAACTACCACAAGGCTGAACTGATCTTGCGGTCCCATCAGCGATGATCAGGTTGATACATGAATCGCCGGTCTTCTGACTGGCGGCTCTTCGTTTCGTGATTCTGTAACATTCTGCACTCCCTTGTATGTAGAACTGCGATGGTAACTTCATCAAGCAGGGTTACACCTAAGTAGTTCTCAACAAGTACCT
>DHON01000011.1:741-17655 GCA_002409965.1 Firmicutes bacterium UBA5389 | reverse complement strand
GACTTAAGTCGTGGGAGGTTCAAGAGTCTGTGGCGGTGCTATTCGAATGGATAGGTTTCTTCTGGATGCAGGATGAGGGGTTGGCGGAGACAGCGGAGACGTTGGCGCTCTTGGAGTACAGCCGAACGGCGCTTAGCGGACTACTGGAACTGGATCTATGGGAAACCAAGGCAATGCCTGAGAGTCTGTATGTTCAGTACCACTCTCGTCTCGGGGTAACACCAGGTGATCCGGAGCTCTGGTGCATCGACAGTTTCCGTTCCATCGATGCAGTCTATGTGTTCTACTACACCCTCGGACACATATTCTCACATGAGGTTCAGAATCGTATCGCAAGACGGGAACGTGATATGAGTGTTTTGGGGATGTGGTTGAAGTCACTACTCCAAAGCGGAGGACGACCAAGATACTCAGACATGATAGACACACTCGCAGGTGAGTGCGATGGCTAGGCTCTGTGTGGTTTCCTGTGGTCAGAAGAAGGTCTGGGCTGTGGAACCTGGTAGAGGTCCTACACCGGCCCGGGAGGCATATGTCGGTTCGTTTTCGCGCTTGTGCAGGGAGTACGCTCTGCGGTTTTTCGACAAATGGGTCATTTTGTCGGCAAAGTACGGGTTCCTGCATCCACAGGACATTGTCCCGGCTGACTACAACGTGTCGTTCAACCGGGCGAGACCCAAACCCATTGGCATCCATATACTGCGATGCCAGATAGCGAGCGAAGGCCTTGCCGAGTTCGACACTATCCTAGTTCTTGGCGGACGCCGGTATGTTGAGGTTGTGAAGGCGGCATTCGGCGGGGACTACTCGTACGAGCTGCCTCTCGCCGGCGCCGCCGGTATCGGCGTTATGATGCAGAGGCTGAGGCGAGCGCTGGATGACAACCAGGAGATATGTGTGAGGGCAGGGGAGTGATGATGGATCTACTTCAGTGGCTTCAGGGAGTAGAGGGGCACAAGTCTGTGCCGCTGTTCGATCTGGGAGATAATCTCGCGGTGAAGATCAAGTACGTGGGAAGCCGAAACAGGCCCATTCTCAAGCGGCATCCCCAGATGGAGCAGGCGATCATCGATCTGAACGTCGAGGCATCCGCCGCCAGGTCAGCGAGAACATCCGGAACATTCGCACGAACACGAGCGCCTTCGCAAGATGGGGCGACAACATTGTTCGAGTCGCCGGGCTCCACACGTCTCGTGCAGCCTGTCTTGTTGTACATCGCGCCTTGGTATACCTACAGCAAGGGCCCGTCCGGCAATGTGTGCTCGGTGAAGCAGATCACACAGGAACTCATCGGCCTGGCTTACACACAATTCACGGCAACGCTGCTGAACGTGCACAGAGGCTAGACCAGGGCATGCCTTACGATCAGTGAGCCACCCCGCGTGTCTCTTGTTCCGGATTTCGTCTCGCACCGGCTCCGTCCCGGCGGCAACCAACGCGACGAAGGCGGCGCTGCTTGCGTCCTCTGGGATGCAGACATAAGCGGACGCTGTCGGTTCGGGCGCCGGGCTCGTTCTGTGGAGGCGGGAGCATGGCATCGAGCACTGCCGGGGTTGCCGAAGAGCTTCTGGGGCGGAATTACAGGGCTAGCAGGTCGTAGCATTGCTTTGCAAACTCACTTGTGGGATGATGGTGCTGCTTTTGGCGAAGGAATATCTGAGAGCGACCCAAAGGAGGAGGGTCAGGTGGGACCTTGGGCAAGACAACGGCGGCTCGCGGCCGTGATCCTCATCGGCGCCCTGAGCGCCGCGACTGCGATGGCGTGTGCTTCAGCGGATGCGGCGACAGGTTTTCCTGACGTGTCGGCTATTGATAGCTTTGTGGACAAGCAGATGCGCAAGCACCGTATTCCGGGCATCTCGCTTGTGGTATTCGAGGACGGTGAGGCGACCTATGCGAAAGGCTACGGCGCCGCAGGGCAAGGGCAGCCTATGACGCCTGACACTCCGATGATCATAGGTTCGACGACGAAGCCGTTTACAGCCGTTTCTATCTTGCAGCTAGTTGAGCAGCACTTAGTCGACCTTGACTCGCCTGTCACTGCCTATCTGCCGTGGTTCCGCGTGTCAGATCCAGTTGCTTCGACGAGCATCACTGTCCGTCATCTACTGAACCACACAAGCGGACTCTCCGAGCTTGGCTACAATCGGGTACTGAGCCCCGATGCAACGCTTGAGCAAGGGGTGCGCGATCTCCAACTCGCCCGGTTGACTGCGCCTGTGGGGGCTACGTTTCAATACTTCAACCCCAACTACGCGATCCTAGCGCTGATCATCGAGGCATTGAGCGGGCAGTCCTACGGGGACTATGTGACTGAACACATTTTCCGGCCACTGGGGATGACGAATAGCTATGCCGACAAAGAGGATGCACTGGAGGCAGGGTTGGCCGAGGGGCACAGCAAGCTGTTCGGTTTCCCCGTAGCACGCCGACCGATCTTCCGCGCCCACTTGCTGGGTGCAGGCTACATCGTCTCGACTGCACGCGACTTGAGCCGTTTTCTGATCGCCATAGACAATGGAGGGGTCTCGGGCGACGCGAGGATTCTGTCGCCGGATAGCGTAGCGCTCATGACGTTGCCGCCTGCCCAAGTGCCAGGCACTAACTATGGGATGGGCTGGAGTGCTGGAACACACCGCGGAGAGCCGATCGGCGGGCACGGAGGCTCGGACGAGGTGTATTCATGTCAGATGGGGCTGCTAACAAACCAGCATCGCGGCTATGCCTTGCTCATGAACGAACAGCACCTTATCGACGGCATGGTGGCCTCTAGCCAGCTTCAGATCGGCCTGCGAGACTTGCTCATCGGGCGACAGCCCGACGAGGGCGGGATTTCGATGAAGCTTGTCGGCATCGTCATGCTTGCAGTGTTCCTGATCGCGCTGGTCAGTACGGTTCGTTCCTTCGTACGCATGCGTGGATGGAGCCGCGAAGCCAGATCTCTTACAGCTCGGCAGGTAGCGTGGCGGATCGCGCCGCACCTGTTGGTCCCGGCTCTCACCCTAATCGTGCTGTACCGCTTCCTCGGCAGCGTTCTCCTCAGAGAGCCAAGGGCCTGGAACTTCCGGGTCGTGGGAGCCTATTTCATGCCGGACATCGCATTGCTCCTACTATTGGCCATCGTGCCAGACATCGTGCAAGGTATCTACATGATGATAGCAGCTGTTAGGGCTGATCGCTCCGCTGGCCGCGCGGCTCGGCCCCAGGGCAACGCTGGGAGAAGGTAGTCGACGCGAGGACCCATCAGGACCGGTGGTAGGGACGATCATGGGTGCGAAAATGAAGCGCGCAGAGAAGACGCGGTCGCCCGCAGGCGTCCCGCGTCTTTCCGCAAAAGCCCTGCGCATGTCCACGCCTTGGTTCTGGTGTAGATCAAAATGGCACGTCTGAGGAACGATGCCGTGCCGGGCTCATCTTTGCCGTAGTAGGCGGTGTACCTCTCATCATCGACGTATATCTGCGCGAGTCCGGCATGGGCTTCCCTTGAGTAGGAGTCCCACCAGAAGCTTAGCCATTGGCGATGGAGTTTCGCTGCTCTCCGGGCCAGCGGCCTCGCCAGGATCGCAGCGGGAGCAGCTGGGGCGGAACGGGACCCGAGGACAGAGTCGGGGATAGACCCGACGATAGACCCGGTGATAGGGAGAACGGACACGCGTTTTCGGATATGCCAAGGTCGAAGAGGATCGCTCTGAAATAGCCGTGGAAGGGATACCCCTCAGGATACTGGGCAATCGGTGGAGGAATCCGGAGATCGGTGCAGAAGGCAGACACAGCATCGGGCGGGGAACTCATTCAACGGGCGGTGAATGAAGCGGTTTTTGCAGCTACGATGCGCTCATAGTGTTGGAACTGAACCGACCAAAGGGCGTAAGCGATTTCGAAGCGGCTTTGCGCATGATTGCCTTGAGCGTTGGACATGCGGAACTGCGGCACTCGATCAAGGGGGCGCGACTTGCAGTGAGAGAAACAATGAAGGGAAGACCTAGAATAGCGAATATGGTCTTGATCGGTCTGGCCACGATAGTCGTCCTGTTCTCGGTCTGCTCCATGGTCATTGTGAAGACCATGTACGACAAGCAGTTTCAGAGGGCCGACAAGCCCAAGTTTTCGGGCTATCTCAGGTACGGCGATGTAGACGGATATGACCGCAGAGTTGTGAGGTTCAGGTCCGGCGACAACACTCTTGCGGGTTACGTATACGGTGAGCATAATGACAAGGGGCTGGTTGTGATCGCCCATGGGCTGGGAGGCGGCGCAGAAAGCTACCTGGCGGAAACGCTGTATTTCGTGGACAATGGCTGGCGCGTGTTCTCATTCGACTGTACTGGAAGCCACGAGAGCGAGGGGAAGGGCACCATCGGGCTTCCGCAATCGGTGCTGGACCTGAACTCAGCTCTGGGCTACATAAAGAGCGACAGCACACTGAATGATCTGCCCATCATGCTCTACGGGCACAGCTGGGGCGGCTATGCAGTTGCTGCTGTTCTCAACTATGATCATGATATCGCCGCGGCGGCGAGCATTGCAGGTTTCAACGCACCTATGGAAATACTCTTCGAGCAGGCAAAAGAGATGATGGGAGCAGTCGCATACGTGGAATACCCATTTCTCTGGGCATATCAAGCGATGCTCTTCGGTCGCGCCGCGCGGCTTACGGCCGTAGACGGAATCAACAGCGCCGACACTGTGGTCATGATCATCCACGGCGATAAGGATACAGCCATATCATACGGCGGAGCCAGCATCATCGCGCACAAGAGCGAGATAACGAATCCGAATGTGGTCTGCAAGACGTGCGCGGACGAGAACCACAATGGGCATAGGGACCTATTTCGATCCGAGGCTGCGGTTGAGTGCATCAACCGGAAGAACCAAGCATACCAGGAGTTGTATGATCTCTACAATGGCAGCATACCGGATGACATCGTGGCTGACTACTACGCAAATGTGGACAGAACCCTGGCCAGTGAGCTTGATATTGGCTTCATGGACGAGATCAATCGCTTCTTTGAGCATCGCTTGCCGGATTGATCGGTCCATGGAGTTGTGTGTTCTCTGGCGAACAGTATAGGGTATCCTCACGACGGCAACTCATGCTCGCTGACTGGCCGGTGCCCGGTGGCACGGGGCCGGCCTTGGCGCGAGTGGCTCAGTCCTCCGCAAGGAACCTTTCAACCAGGAATCTCCGCATTGCCTCGAAGGTTTCCGTAATGCTCTCCACCGTGCCCGGCATGTGACCGTCATTGGGCAAATACACCACCTGAGGCGTGTTTCCGGCCTCTCGGAGCTCCCTGATAGCCCGTATGTTCTGGCTAGGATATACTGCGTCGTCATTGCCGGAGTAGATGATCAAAATGGGGGACTTGAGCGCATCGACGTAGCTTGACGGCGACAATACTCCGGCGAGCTCGGTATAGGGCTCCGGCGCGGAGCACTTGTGGTAGTCCGGGACGGGCGCGCCGTCTGTCAGGTCGACGCCCAGGTCGGTCCAGTCCCACACGCCCATCAAGGAGATGACTGTCTTGTAGGTACCCGGATGGACTGCCGCCTGATAGAACGATATGAACCCGCCATAGGAGTGCCCCATGATGCCGATGCATTCAGGATCTGCAATTCCGTTCTCTATGGCCCACTGCACGCTTTCGAAGACATCCTGCTGCGCTAGGAGCATGTTCTGACTCGCAGAGTCGGTGTACTCGTTGCCATATCCGCTGGAGAATCGAAAGTCTACCGACAGAACCGCTATCCCCAGGTTTGAGACGAGCAGCGCATGCTCGTTCGGGGCCCAGGTGAACCTGGCCTGGGGCCCGCCGTGGACGTTGATCATCAGCGGCAGGTTGCGTGGGCTCTTGCCGAGCGGCACCGTCAAGTATGCATAGACGGTCGCCCCATCGCTTGCCCTAAACGACACCGGGTAGGTGTGCCCGACATCGCAGATGGGTATGTCTGATGACAGAAGAAGCGTCGCCGACATCGTCTCGGCGGAGAGGGCCGCTCAGCTCGGCCTTTACGAAGCTCTGCTTACGCGCGACGCAGAGGGGGTCTTGCCCGTGCTCGAACGTGAGGCAGGGGACCGCCGCCTTCAGGAATGTGTCCATGTCCACCGACGAGTCGGGGGACTGTTGGCCGAGGGCGGTGTTTTCCAGGGCGGCTCTCGCAGGAACGGAGCTCTGGTTGGCTCCGGCGGGCGTCGAGAGGGCGAGAAAAACGGCGATCAACATGATAGATACAGATGCGCAATAGGTCAGCCTTCGCTTTTTCATCATTGCACGCCTTCCTCTGCACGTGTGCGTGAGATCCTTGGCATACATCGTCGATTCCGAAGATGCTGGCGAGTCATGTGCGCGATTAGGACTTCGGCAATTGCCACTATGATTCTGTGCAGACAATGTGAATCCTGCAGGAATCACGGCGAGAGGACGTCGATGAAAGCGCTCGCGCAGAGACTGGTTAGGGACCGTTCAGACAGTGTGGTTGCCGGGCAGCAGGACATGTAGTTGCGACCGCACACGTGTCTGACCAGAGATAGACTGCCCATCGCCGTCCAACGATGGCCCGATCATGGGATGATATGGTGGTGCATACATAGCTAGGATCGACTTTTGGACTAGCAGGAGAGCGTTTTGGGAAGGAATTGCTACATGAAACGATAATCAGTCATATGGAGCCGGGACGCCTTGACATCGGCCTTCCCAGATTAGGCGGCTCGAAACGTGGATGATACTCAATGGTCCGCGGTTAGCGCGTGGCCCGTGTAAAGCACGGCTGGGTTCAGGGAGTATCCCATCGCTTAGTCCGGAAGCTAATCACGTGAGAGCGCGCGGCAATGAAATGTGGATTTCGATAGCGGAATGCAAGTACCTCCCGCGTTATCGCAATGACGAATCACCACTGGAAGGGAGGCAGGGACAATGACTACACCCGCTGGTTCGCGGTTCTGGGGCAAGTATCAAGCGAAAACCGGAAAGTCCCTCTCGCTTCTTGCCCATTCGCTTGATGTAGCGGTTGTGTTCCGGGCTCTCTGTGATCTTGATGGGATAAGGCGTACTCTCGCTAACTCCACAGACGGTCTGCTAACAGATGAACACCTGGACCGCTTGGCAGCCCTGGCTATGCTCCATGATATTGGCAAGGCCAACTTGGGATTTCAGGACAAGATACTGCATAATCCCCACGCACACGTCGGTCATATTCGGGAACTGGCTCCTCTGATTGGCGATGAAGAGCTTAGTGGAATGCTTCTGGAATCGCTCCCGAGAAATGTTGTGACATGGTTCTCCAGCACGAATTCTGCTGACAGCTACTTTTTCGCGATTTTCTCTCATCATGGGCGCCCGGTGAGATTCCTAGACGCCAAGTCTGGAAGCTATTGGCTGGCCCGCGACGAGTGGTGGCACCCTGATTCATGTCGGGATCCGATCCGGGCTATCACCGACATATCTTCATTCACAGAAGTGGCTTTTCCCCGAGCATTCTTGGCTTCAGCCAGCCCCCTGCCGGATGAACCCCGGTTTCATCATCGTTTTGCCGGGTTAGTTATGCTTGCCGACTGGATCGGATCCCACAGCCACTGGTTTCCCATCGAACGAGCAACCGCGGAAGACCGGCTGGCACGCGACCTCAAAGCCGCACCGGAATTGCTGCGGTCTGTCGGCCTGGATGCAAAGCCTCTTCGTCCCATCCTAATGAACGCGGGCGATGGATTCCAGTCTCGGTTTGGGCTATCCCCTCTTCCCTTGCAGGAAATCGCAGATAGACTAGATCCCGATGACCCAGACACCGATCTTGTGATAGCGGAGTCGGAGACCGGGTCGGGCAAGACCGAAGCGGCCCTTAACTGGTTCTGTAAGCTCTTTGTTGCCGGGAAAGTAGATAGTATGTACTTTGCTCTACCAACTCGAGTTGCAGCGAGGGAGCTCTATGAGCGGATCAGCAACACTATCAGATCCTGGTTTCCTGATCCCAATTGTCGACCGGTAACACTACTAGCCGTGCCAGGCTACGCCCAGATCGACGGGCATCCCGTGGAAAGGCTCATTCCCGATGCGGAAACGGCGAATCTTTGGCAGGACGACCAGGAAGTCCGTAGCCTAGAAAGGCACTGGGCAGGGGCGATGCCCAAGCGGTTCTTGGCTGCAACTGTGGCTGTAGGCACCATCGATCAAGCCCTGCTCTCAGTAGTGCAGACCGCTCATGCTCACTTGCGTTCAGTGTGCCTTGACCGAAGTCTGCTGGTTGTGGATGAAGTTCATGCTTCGGATCTATACATGTCTCGTCTTCTGAGATCTCTGCTGGCGCATCACTTGGGAGTTGGCGGATACGCCATGCTTCTCTCGGCGACACTGGGGTCACGGGCTCTCAACGAGTACGTTCAGCTAACGGAACCCGGCAGTGTGCTACCCGACCTCCAAACAGCTACTAGGGCACCGTATCCTTCGCTCACCCTATCTGGAGGGCGGACTTTGGCTACGTCGTCGGCGAGGCGGACGAAACAGGTGCATTTTGACATACGCGAATGGGCTTTCAGTCCTGAACAAGCAATCGATCAGGTATTGGCGCCAGCCTTGCAAGCAGGCGCGAGGGTGCTAGTGGTGATGAATACTGTAGCGCGGGCCGTTAACATGTTTCGCGCAGCGGAGAACAGCAGCGCTATTGATGATGCTTGGTTGTTTGAGTGTAGAGGGCGAGCATGTGCGCATCATGGGCGTTTTGCGCCTGAGGATCGGGCTGTTCTGGACGCGACGGTGAGTGCTCGATTGGGAAAGCACAGTCCTCCCGGGCCGGTCCTTCTGATCGGCACACAAACGTTGGAGCAGAGCTTGGATATCGATGCCGACCTCTTGGTGACAGATTTGGCACCCAGTGACGTCTTGCTCCAACGTGTTGGACGATTGCACCGACACGATCGCGCACGACCATTGGGGTACGATAGTGCTTGTTGTATCGTCCTGGTAGCTGATCGAGATCTGGAGACGGCCCTTACAGGCCGGGGCGAAGTGTCCGGCGACTTCAAACGTATAGGTTACGGCAGCGTTTATGAGGACCTGCGCTCGCTGGAACTGACATATCGCGTCTTGAGAGAGAAGCCAACGGCCCTCATTCCTGAAGATAATCGACTCTTGGTCGAGAGAGCGACCCATCCCGAAGCGCTGGATTCACTTTTGGGAGAGCGTTGGACAGAACATCGTAACCTGATCTGCGGGCAAGGGCTCGCAAAGGCGATAGCCGCCGACACGATCACCAACATGTTTGATCGATACTTCGGGCAGATCGAGTTTGTCGAAGCTGGTCGAGCGGTAGCAACGCGTCTAGGTGCAGACCAGTTGCATCTCCCCTTGAATCGCCAAGTAACGAGTCCGTTTGGGAAGACATTGGCCCATATGGTGATTCCGGGGCACATGGCTCCCTGCGAACTGAAGGATGGGTTCATCACAGTGGAGGAAGAAGGAGGTGGGGTCATTATTCTGCGATGTGAAGAACGGCGCTACCAATATAGCAAGTATGGCTTGGAGGAGATATCGTGAATCTTCTGACCGATCCGCTCTTGCGGGTCCAGACTGAACGGGACCTGGAGTATCTGAGTTTACCTGCTCTCCTTGCTAGACTGGGCCAGAACGAGGTTCGCCATCTCGTGGGGATTCAGAGACATCAGTCTGATGCGTTTCACGTCTTCCTTTGCTATCTGGCAGGCGCGGTCCTTGCGCGAGATGGTAGTTCAAATCCCGTGCAAGCCGAGGATTTCTGGCGGGAAGGCTTGCTAAACCTAGCTGGCAAAGCCGGCCATGATGCCTGGCGACTGGTCGTGAACGATGTGACCAAGCCGGCTTTCATGCAGCCGCCGTTGGCAGGAGGTAGTCGAACGCCGACGTCTGTAGTGAATACTGCCGACGAATTGGATCTTCTCCCAACGGCCAAAAACCACGACGTAAAACAGAAGCGGGCCGACACGGCGCACACCGACACTTGGCTCTATGCTCTGATTAGTCTGCAGACCATGAGCGGTTTCTATGGCAGGGGAAATCAGGGAATAACCCGGATGAATCGTGGATATGGCAATAGACCTGTTGTGGAGCTAATTCGTGATCGGATGCCTGGACGGCGCTGGATTGATGCAGCGACCAGGCTGCTTGAGCACAGGAAGCATGTACTCAAAGAGCCATTTGGCTACGATCCTGAAGGTTTGGTGCTAGTCTGGATAGAGCCTTGGGATGGCGGCACCTCATTGGAACTGGCGAAACTGGATCCGTTCTACATTGAAGTATGTCGTCGAGTTCGATTGCGTGGTACAGGTGCCGTTGAATGTGCGGAGTCCTACACCTCGGCCCAGCCTCGCATCGCTGCGAAAGAGCTGAACGGCGTTGTTGGCGATCCATGGTTGCCTGTCGATCTCAAGGGCATTGATAGGGGCAAGAAGGCCAGTGTGAGGGCACTCACTTTCCCGCCGGGAGGTATTACAGCCGAGCACATGCGCCGCCTGATATTCGAAGATGAACTGCAGCTCTGTGCGCTCCAAAAACCGCAACCGAACTGGAAAGGCAATATGTGGCTGGTAGTATCTGTACTGGTGCGAGGGGAAGGGGTCACAGATGGTTTTTGCGAGTGGGAAGTGCAAGTTCCAGAACAAAAGACCTTGAGCATTTTTGGATCACCTGCCCACAAAGATGCACTAGAGAAACTCAGCAGAGATGCCATAGCATATGTCGGCATCATGCAGAATCGAGTGCTCAAGCCCGCTGTATTTGCGCATGCTCTTGGAGCCCCACAAAAGCTCGATCTGGATGACGATTTTGGCAATTCAGCTTGGTCACGGTCATCTAGGCAATTCGAATCATTGTGGTCGGCCGAGTATTTCCCGTGGTTGTTTTCTGTACCAGAGTGCTTCGATGACGAGGAAGAGCTTCGCCGCTGGGTGGAGATCTTGCGGGAACACGCCCTGACAGTGCTCAAAGAAGCGGAGGATGGCTCGGCGAATCACAGCGGGCGCCAGTATCGCATTCGCACAGAGGTCAGGAATAGGTTCTGGGGTGGGTTCTATCGCAATTTCACATTCATGAGGGGGGATCATGGTGACGGCAGCGCGAGTTCCTGAGGAGACTCTGGAACAGCAGATGGGAAGAATTACGGGCATTATCAGCAGCGACAGGTTCCCTACTGGGGAACGAGCGGCTCTGAGGCGAATGAGCCCCGGCCATTCATTGCCGCTGTCCTTCTATCGGTTTGCCTTCAGCTACCTACCCACGGGTTGGGAGTACGCCATTGAGGATTGGACCACGCTGGTTGCCGGGATTGCTTTGATGAGTCCCAATGCGTATAGCGCGCAAGTAGGATTTGGGGGGGCTCTGGGAGAGACGGGGTATTCAGAGTTCAGACTAGAACGTCTTCTAGCAGCTGAATACGATGTCAGAAGGGTTCTGTTCATTCGAGCAATTCGGTTCTTGGCGGCGAAGTCCAAAGCATTCAACTGGGCTGAAGGAGCGCGATTCTTGTTGACCAAAAGCGAAAGCAAACGGGACACGCTGAGTCTCAGCATTGCGAGGGACTTCTATAGAAGAGTGGATAAGGAGTGAATTCAATGTTTCTCCAGATTCATTTTCTCACGAGTTACCATGCGAGTCTCCTGAATAGGGATGACGCTGGGCTAGCGAAACGCATAAACTTCGGTGGGAGTCCGCGACTTCGCGTTTCGAGCCAATGCCAGAAACGACACTGGCGGGAGTGGATGCTTGACCAGACCGCCCTTCCCAGAGGGTTTCGGACCCGACACTTCTTCGATCGCATTGTGAAGAGGCGTCTTGTGACCGAAGGCATGGATGAGCGAGTTGCACATGACTTGATACTGCGATTGAGCGAGCAACTACTGGCAACTGCCGGAGAGAAGACGGCCCTGGATCAGGAGACGCTTGTTATGAAGCAGCCAGTTCTCTTTGGCAAACCTGAGGCTGACTACTTTGTCCACCTTATCCAGGAGGCGGCGGACCAAGGGGATAGCGAGGCTGCTAAGACTCACATTGACGAGCAGATGAAACAGGGGAAGAAGAATTTCCGGATCTTGCTGGAACAGGCTGGCCTCACGAACCCGGCAGCCGGATTTGAAGGTGCCTTGTTTGGGCGCTTTGTCACCTCCGACATACTCGCTCGGGTGGATGCCCCTGTCCATGTGGCACACGCTTTCACAACCCACGGCCTAGATACTGAGGTGGACTTCTTTACGGTTGTGGATGATCTGGCGGGTGATGAAACCGGTGCCGCTCATGCGAATGACATGGAGTTGGGCGGGGGTATCTTCTATGGGTACGTGGCTGTTGATGTACCTCTCCTGGTCTCGAATCTGACCGGCTGTGAAAGGAGAGAGTGGGCTCAACAGGAGTCAGACGACGCCCGCGATCTTCTCAATCTACTAATTCATGCGACTGCTCAGGTGACTCCAGGCGCGAAGCTGGGCGCAACAGCCCCCTATGCCAAGGCGGAATGTGTTGTTCTTGAGGTGGGTGACACGCAGCCACGTAGTCTGGCCAATGCCTTCCTGCATCCCATTGATGGCCGTCGCAAAGGGGCTCATCCAATGGGGCTTTCGATCGAGGCTATGGCAGAGTACATGGGCGCGCTGGACGAGATGTACGGAGATGATGGCGAAAGGCGATTTGTTTCACTTGCTCCGATTCATCACTGGTCGAGGGAGAGCGAGGTCGCGACTCCTCTGCAGGTAGCCATCGACCAGAGCCTGGAAGCCATCTTTGGTGAGCGATAATGAGAGCTCTAGTTTTGAGGCTTGACGCTCCCATGATGAGTTTCGGTTCGGTGATCGTGGATCACCACGGCTTTACGGATTTCTTTCCGGGAGTGAGCATGCTGACCGGTATGATCGGCAACGCTCTGGGTTGGCACCACGGTGATTTTGAGCAACTGCAAAGCCTGCAGAACAGCGTTGACTTTGCTGCCCGGTGGGACGTGCGTCCGCACAGGGTGATAGATTACCATACGGTTGATCTGGGATCACCCAAAATGAGTAGGCCGGGTTGGACAACTCGAGGAGAGACTGAACACCGGGCTGGTGGACCAGCTGCAAAATTCGGTACCCACCAGAGATATCGACACTATCTGGTCGACGGGTTGATGACAGTCGCCTTGGGTGTGGCAGCGGAAGGCTATCCGGATCTTGATGCAATCAAAGAGGCTTTTGAAAGACCGGCGCGCCCCTTGTTCCTCGGG
Source organism: Firmicutes bacterium UBA5389 (assembly GCA_002409965.1). Classification (GTDB taxonomy): domain Bacteria; phylum Bacillota; class DTU025; order DTU025; family DTU025; genus UBA5389. Next base: position 4,446 of record DHON01000011.1, on the reverse strand, counting down.
CGGAAGACTTGCATGCCGGCGCGGCCTTTCTTGGATCCCGTCAGCCCGATCATGAAGGGCACGGATCTCCTGACTATACTGGGAATGGTGCCGGTGTGGAATCGAGAAGGCGTACCTGAACAGGAATCAAGAGAGACGTGGCTTTGCTGGACTCCCCGGGAAGGCGAAGACGGCTCTTGGGAAAGCCGTTTGGTTTACGACCTAAGGGATTGGCACAATCAACTACCTGTCGGCAGTCGGTGGCGAAGAGAAGGCATGATTGGGGGATGAAGATGGACCCGCTATACATGCTTGAGTTGGAATTCGACATAGCTGCGTTGTATCGTTTCCTTCATACTCAGGGGTTGTCCGGAAGGGAAGACGACACGGAACTGGGTTATGGGCTTCACGCATGGTTAGGCGCCGCCTTCGGCGATTTGGCGCCCAAACCGTGGCGGCTGCTAATGGATGACCACCGTCCACCGCGCATCCTAGGATATGCTCCGCATGACGCGGGCACTCTCCATCAGAGAATCAGTGAATTCGCGGAGCCGAGTGTTTTGCAGGTCTGCCCTAAACCACAGCTCATGATTGTCGACCGCGCGATGCCAGCGTGGCAAAAGGGACGTAGGCTGGGGTTTCAACTTCTGGTCTGCCCAGTCGGGCGGAAGTCAAGAGATGGGACAGAGAAGGATCTGTTCTTGGTTCATGCCGATTCTCAGCGTGATGATGCCGGATTATGTAGAGAGGCAGTCTATTGCGACTGGGCCAGACAGCGGTTCAATGATTATTCGGTTACGATCGACTCGATGCGGTTGGCAGGGTTTCGGTTGGTAAAGCAGACGCGGCAGACTCAGTCTTCAAATGGGAAGCGTGTTTTTCGCCCGATCATCCGTCCTCAAGCTCTACTGGAGGGGAACCTGACTATTCAGGATCCCGATGAATTCACTCGTCTCCTCAGACATGGAGTGGGACGGCATCGTGCATTTGGCTATGGCATGATCCTGTTGAGGCCGCCATCATGAGCAGCTCACTGTTCTCCGGCAGGTTGGGATTGGCGCAGTCCCGTATACCGCATGTTGATCGGCACGGGTTGCTCTGGCTTTCAAGAGGCAATCTGTACGTACGCGATGGTACTCTTTCCTTTCGAACCGCGGGGAGCTGCGACATGGCTCCTGGCGAATATGCCATTCCGTACCAGACGATCTCCATGATCCTCATAGGTCCTGGCACAACGGTGACACATGATGTGCTTCGAATTCTAGCCCGTCACGGAACATTGCTGGCAGCGGTTGGAGAGGGTGGTGTGAAGCACTACACCGCCCCTCCCATGGGTGCGGGGCGTTCCCGTGTAGCGAGAGCACATGCTCGTCTGTGGGCCGACAGAGACGCCAGCATTCGTGTAGCGCGCCGAATGTACGGCTATCGTTTCCAGAGTGTATTTCCACATGAGGACATTAGTGTTTTGAGGGGAATGGAGGGAGGCAGACTAAAGGAGACATACAAGATAGTCGCGAGGCAGTACGGTGTGGAATGGAGAGGACGGCATTACGATCGCCAGAACCCCCAAGGCGCTGACTTGCCGAACCAAGCGATCAACCATGCTGCGACTTTTGTCGAAGCCGCGGCCGACATTGCTGTAGCCGCCGTCGGCGCTCTACCGCCCCTGGGCTTCATCCACGAAGACTCGAGCAACGCTTTCACGCTGGACATAGCTGATTTGTGGAGGGCAGAGATCACTTTGCCGCTGGCGTTTTCGGTAGCTGCTCAGGCTAGACGTGAACCCGGTGGCCCGCTAGAGCGCCAAATACGTTACGAAGCGGCAAAATGGTTCAGGAAGCATGAGTTGATACCCAAAACGATAGATCGCATCAAGGAGTTGCTTCATGTCGATGACCGTAGTGGTGACACGTAATGCGTCTGATCGCATTCGTGGATTTCTGGCATCGTCGATGCTGGAGGTCGGCCCCGGGGTGTATACAGGCTCCAGCCTGTCCGCAGCAGTACGAGATAGAATATGGGGAGTCTTGGAGGCATGGTTTCCGCCAACGGATAGCAGCATCGTAATGGTGTGGACAGACAAGAAGGTCCCAGGAGGCCAGTCTGTCAAAACGCTTGGGGTTCCGCCGATTGATTTGGTAGAACTCGACGGCATTGTTTTGGCGCGTCGGAGTATTCCGGACGAGAAACCGGAGGGCGAGTGATCCTGACGGATCTGAAGTAGACAGAGCCATGTTCACAAGCCGCCGTACGCACGGGCGGACCAACTTCCAACACGCAGGCTCCAAATATTGGCTGAAGAGGCTACCCCGCATGCGCGGGGATCGACCTGCTATTGTCGCCGCTAGGCCGGCATGCGCTCTGGCTACCCCGCATGCGCGGGGATCGACCGCGTTCATAGTCTTTAAGTCCTCTAAGGATAGAGGCTACCCCGCATGCGCGGGGATCGACCCTACATCTCCTTACATGACTTTTACACTTACTCGGCTACCCCGCATGCGCGGGGATCGACCACGTTTGGGGGAATTAGTGCGTGACAAAAATCAGGCTACCCCGCATGCGCGGGGATCGACCTCTGATGACGGCGGCGAAGGGTTCCCTCAATCCGGCTACCCCGCATGCGCGGGGATCGACCCCCGCCAAGGGGGGCGACACATTTGACGACCTCGGCTACCCCGCATGCGCGGGGATCGACCTTCATAAAGATTCTTTTTTGATCCGGCAATGTCGGCTACCCCGCATGCGCGGGGATCGACCTGGAAATGCACAGCTCCTAATGTCCTAATGATGGGCTACCCCGCATGCGCGGGGATCGACCCTGCTGCCTTCTTCGCTGCGACTATCGCGGCTTGGCTACCCCGCATGCGCGGGGATCGACCCCTACCTGATTACCCTGAGAACATCCAGGAGCAGGCTACCCCGCATGCGCGGGGATCGACCTTCACTGGAAGCTAGAACAACTACAAAGACAACGGCTACCCCGCATGCGCGGGGATCGACCCTTGTGAGTGGAAATGCCTAATGCAGCTGCCTAGGCTACCCCGCATGCGCGGGGATCGACCTATCATCCTAGAGAACCAGAGCACCGACGAAGTGGCTACCCCGCATGCGCGGGGATCGACCCGAAGAGGGATTCTTCACCGATGAGCAGAAGAAGGCTACCCCGCATGCGCGGGGATCGACCCGCGTAAAGCGCCCTGCGATCCTCCATCGTGAGGGCTACCCCGCATGCGCGGGGATCGACCCCCGAGCATAGCCAACACGACCGCGGGGCAGACGGCTACCCCGCATGCGCGGGGATCGACCCCGCGACAGCGACACCATCAACTTATGGGACGAGGCTACCCCGCATGCGCGGGGATCGACCTTGACATTGTGGAGTCGGGACCCGCCGACTCCGGGCTACCCCGCATGCGCGGGGATCGACCTCGCTCAATATATTGCCGTGCGATCTCTTGTGTGGCTACCCCGCATGCGCGGGGATCGACCCTATTGGGGCTCAAGTGGGAGGACGTGAACTGGGGCTACCCCGCATGCGCGGGGATCGACCCGTATGGCAGTAGCGCCTCCGGCTTATCGTAGTGGCTACCCCGCATGCGCGGGGATCGACCCCCCCTTGACTGCATGGTGGCATGATGTTACGAGGCTACCCCGCATGCGCGGGGATCGACCTTCGCCGAGCTGGGCGGCGCGAGGGACGCGGTGGGCTACCCCGCATGCGCGGGG
>DHON01000011.1:0-439 GCA_002409965.1 Firmicutes bacterium UBA5389 | reverse complement strand
GCATGCGCGGGGATCGACCCGGGAACAAGCTGGATCGGCTGGTAGTGGAAGAGGCTACCCCGCATGCGCGGGGATCGACCCGCAGAATGCGCCAGTTGTCCGCGCTATGTCCGGGCTACCCCGCATGCGCGGGGATCGACCCATCCATGCTGCACTCGCCGTCGCAGAACACGTGGCTACCCCGCATGCGCGGGGATCGACCTCCGCATGGTGCACGATGCCGACCTGCGGAGCAGGCTACCCCGCATGCGCGGGGATCGACCCACAGCGGGACATGGCGCAGGAGGTCCTCAACAGGCTACCCCGCATGCGCGGGGATCGACCTCGACCACGATCAGAGACAACTTGCCGTGGGATGGCTACCCCGCATGCGCGGGGATCGACCCTGTCCCTGTGCGCGCAGAGCCCGGTACGCCGGGGCTACCCCGCATGCGCGGGG
>DHON01000109.1 GCA_002409965.1 Firmicutes bacterium UBA5389 | reverse complement strand
AACCGCAGGCGGTGGGACAGCTTCAAGGCGACGGGCAGTATCGGTTCCGGCACGCTCATATGGATGGCAAGACGAGACCGGAAGAGATTGCGTCACAGTGGGGAAACTGAGAAGGAAGCGACCGAGGAGACCGCGCAAGACGCCCAGGATGACCCTGAGTTCGTACTTGACCTCACAAGCGTTGAGCCATCAACACTCCCCTATGGGTCAGAGGGACCGGACCTCTCGCCGGCCGACCAGCTCTGTGTCTATTTCGACGCCATGTACAAGCCGGGCGAGACAGCGAACATTGTGATACAGAACGCCGTCCGCATGAACAAGACCACGGGCAAGATCAAGATGACACCCGTCGGCAAGGGACTCTTCTACGAGCGCGATAAGGCGAAGGATGCGGCCGAGGGGATACTCGACTCGGTCAACCCCGATGCCGGCGGATGGATTCGCGCCAATCCCACCGAACGAGGCTGCATAACGACTGACAGAGTGACCAGCTACCGCTGCGCCGTCGTGGAGTGCGATGAGCTTCCCATAGACGAGCAGCTAAGGCTGATCTGCATCCTTCACCTGCCATGTGCCGCCATCATCTTCTCGGGCAACAAGTCGATACACGCCATCGTGAAGATAGACGCCAAGGATAAAGCGGAATATGACGAGCGCGTACGCTATATGTATAACGTCTGTGACGCCAACGGCCTGCACGCCGACCCTGCCTGCAAGGATGCGGCGAGACTCACCAGGCTTCCGGGTGCCCGGCGCGGCGAGGTCATACAGCGACTTATTGCGATAGACGTGGGTGAACCGTCATGGGACATGTGGTATCGCTTCGTGCAGGCGCATACGCCCGAACTCCTCCCGCCAAAAGAACCGAAGTACCCCATCTTCGACGACAATAAGCGCTACCAGCACGATCAACTGGCCCAAGACCTCATGTACCACTACCACGCGCGATTCATCGAGGGACAGCCTTGCGTGTGGCTCGGCCGGGAGAAGGGTTACGTGATAGGGTACGGCGCCTGGGAATCGGCGGCACTCGACCTGTACAGGGAATCGACGCGAGCACAGCGCACCGAAGCCCTCTCGTCGCTGAAGCTCATGGCACCACATTGCAAGATGGGCGACCCGCGCTACGTCGCGTGCGCGAACGGCAGGCTCGATGTCCTCACCGGGGAGCTGGTCGCGCTCATACCCGACGACAACATCCCGAACATCATCCCCATCAGATGGAACCCGGACGCCTATGACGAGATGACCGACAAGGTCTTGGACGAGATCGCCTGTCACGACCCAGAGATACGCGCCAATTTGAACGAGCTCTTCGGGCTCGTCTCCTATCGCGGCAGCGGCATGCGCGCCATGGCCGTTCTCATAGGCGAGACCGGCGGGAACGGGAAGAGCACCGTCATCGGGATGCTTCAGAACCTCCTCGGGAAGAATAATTATTCATCGCTCGATCTCGCGACCATCGGACGGCGCTTCCAGAGTGCTGCGCTCATGGGCAAGCTCGCGAACCTCGGGGACGACATCTCGAACGAGTTCGTGCATGGAGCCCAGCTGGCGGTCGTGAAGAAGGTAGTGACCGGCGACACGGTGGCGGCCGAGATCAAGGGCGGCCCGACGTTCAGCTTCCGTCCCTACTGCACGCTCGTCTTCACCGCCAACGCGTTCCCCCGCATCGGAGACGTCTCGGGAGGGATGATGGAGCGCCTGCACCCCATTCCCCTTCGCGCGCAGTTCTGCCGGGATGGCGGCGCTCCGCGCGTGCTCGACATGGCGGGCAGGCTCAACACGCCAGAGTCGCGTGAGTACCTTCTCCGCCTCGGAGTCGAGGCGCTGCCTGCCATGATGAAGCGCGGCGGCATGACCCCAACGGACTACTCGAGGGAGAAGGCCCACGAGATACGGGTAGAGGGCGATAACGTCCTCGCGTACTGCGAGGGCAAGACCGCCGATGACTTCCTCGGCAGGTGTCCTTCCGACGAGTATCTGTCTTACAAGACTTGGTGCGTGGAGGGGTCAATGCACCCCATGTCACAGACCACCTTCACACGACATGTGGGGACTGCCCTCGGAATCACAACTGAGAACAATGGCCACGGAGAGGAGGGCAAGCGCCGCGTGTGGGTGCCCAAGCAATGAGCCCCGCCTCCCCGCCACGGCGGGGCAAAAGCGGGGTCGTATTCCCACAGCTAGAAGTATGTTTTTCCCGCTTCCCCGTTTATATCTATACTTCTGAGCAGGAATAAGAATAGTAATAGATAGAGTGTAATGGTATGTACGGACTCACTTTCAAAGCGGGGAAGCGGGGCACCTTGCCCTGTTCCTCTCCGTGGGGGCCAGCGCGAGCACAGTAGCCTCGTCTGCTTGAGCCACAGGAGACGAGGACTGGAAATTATCTCATGGCCTCTTTTGAAAACCCATACATATTGGTTTGGCCATACACTCTTGTTTAGATTAATTATTCTAGTCTTTAATTGTCTAGGCCAAGAAGCCTGGGCGTTTCCTCTCCGTACAGAAACGAAGTCCTAATGGATGAAGTAGTAGCCATGGCATGGAGGCGCGAGCTCGTAGACGAGCTCACACATTTGTTTGGATATGAACCATGCCAGTCAGACGAGGGATGGCTGTCCCTGCTGACCTCTGTCGTGATCGAGCGCCAGGGGCGTTATTGGAGCCGTGGCGCAATGTCAGAAATCTATTGCGGCGTATCCCGCCTCATGGAGAAGGGGGCGTCTCTGGACGCTGAGTCGATCAGGCTCTTCCTGACCGGTTATCAGGCCTATCGTCAGATTGCACCCACTATCAAGATGCTCGACTACAAGTACGTCGAGCCGGCGACGAGGGTGCGCCTCTACTGCCTGCCGATCTACGTCTCTCTCGCGGAGGGCTGCATGTCAAACTTCATGCGGCTGGTCGTCAGGCTTATCGATTCCGTTTCCGAAAAGGACTACAGCACACAGGACGAATTGAGGTCGTTGACGGACATTCTGGGCAAGCACGCATTCCCCAAGCTGGCCGGCTCAGTCGACAGCGATCTCAGAAACGCCATCAACCACGGTGGGATATACGTAGAGGACGGCGGCCGGGAGATCATCTACAGGTATAGGAGCGGGAGCGAACACTATGAAAAGACGCTGCTTGCGAGCCAACTGATGAGAAAGCTACACCAGGTCTTCGACGTCGCAAGCGCTGCGGTAATTGCTTTGACATGCATTTTCAGCAAGAACCTAAGTTTGTCTGCATGGATCAAGAGCGGGGACACCTTCATAAGACACAACTTGGCAGGAATCGAGATGAGCAACGCGACCTGCCGTTGTGCGTTCGTGTCAGAGGTACCTCGTTTCAAACAGGTCGACCTTACCTTCGACATCATCAGAAACGACAGAGTCCATGTGTTCGCACAGGCCGAGCGCATCCTGAGGAGGACCTATGAACTCCTGGATGAATACGACCAGTTCGTCGTCAGCTTCGACAACGAACACCTGATGAACAATGTTTTCCGAACGACGAGGACAGAGATGGCCGATTATCTCTCCGACGGGGCAGCGCCCGGAGACCTGATAACCAGGATGGCCAAGCGTCAAGATGCCCTATGGAGCGACCCAAAGGCCATATCGGATGATGCCGGAAGACTCGAGTACTACCGCTACCCCGAGTACGAGAGCCTGAGTCACACCATTTATGAGGTGAAAGATGTTAGCCGCACCAACAAGAAGAGCGTATGCGCGACGGTTTACGTCGGAAATGAGAAGGACAAATCAACCCTGATCAGGATCATCGACGAGTCGGTCGAATGGCTGAGGAAGCTCACAAACCTCCCCTCTCCGGTATTCGATCTAAAACACGGCAACATGCAGGCCGACTGTGTCTATTTCAATGTCTACCGCCATGACCTCCGGACAAAGAGAGAAGTATTTGAAACCAACGATAACTTTGTCTGCATGGTCGAATACTGTTCCTGTAAGAAGTTCGAACTCCCCGAGTTAGACAGATGGCGAAAATGGCTTTATCCCAACAAGGAGACGCATGGCAAAACGAGAATTTACTGGCGAGAGAAGCATTTCGTCACAGCAAGCTAAGCAATTCTTCAAGCTCCGTTATCATTTGTTGATTTCGTCTTCCATGGCAGTTCTGCCCGTCCTTGAACCTCGGGATCAAGTCAGACCGAGAAGTCACGCCAGCGTTTTCGCTCTGCCGATAAGCGGCAATCTTCGCCATCTGTGGGATAATTGAAAAAGTAGATATAAAAGCACTCAATCAAGTTGGCATGCCGCCTGTACTCACTAATCAAGGAGAAGTGCCCATGAAGCCTATGAACGTAAAGGTATCTGACTTGAGTGATGACGATCTGAACGCCATCGTCCGGCTAAGGAAAGAGATTCCGAAACCCGAGGAACGCGAGGGCTTCGCAAGAGGGCTCTATTACATTGCCCTTGCCGATAACAGCTATTCCGAAGCAGAACGAGCCCTAGTTGAGGGAACAGCGTGTGCCCTTGGCATCAATGAGAAGAAGATGGCCGACATCGCCGACGATCTCGATAACAACCCCAATGCGATTCAGACATTTGCGACTGTAGGGCCGAAGGCGTATAGAGAGCGACTCTTCCAGGAGATGGGCGCTCTCACCTATCTCAAGGGCTACCAGCTCGACATTGAGGACAAGGACCTGAAGAAGACTGCAAAGGCGATGGGAATTCCTGCAGACAAGGCAGAGAAAGACCTGCTGGCGCTATATATGCGCTCTCAGGGCATCCCTGAATCCTCGACGCTCAAATCAACGGGCGCGAAGGTCGCTCTCGGCGCAGGAGCAATTGTCGCCGGAGCTGCCATTTGCGCTTTGACTGCCGGAGCTGCCGCCCCTGTAATCGGAGCGGCCATCGGGGGTAGCATGGGTCTATCTGGTGCCGCAGCAAGTTCTGCGGGGCTCGCCCTTCTCGGCGGGGGCGGAATGGCAGCAGGGGCCGCCACCGTAGTTGCTGCTGGAGCCGTCCTTGGCGGCGGCGGGACCGCTATGGCTGTGAGCGTTAAGAGCAACATAGACAGCGCCTACGATGCGGAGAAACTTAAGGCGGTCATCAAGAAGCAGCGAAAAGACCAGATGACCAAGCAGGAAATCGTCAGCAACCTCGTCAAAGCTATCGAAGTTCAGAAGACCCGCCTCGACAAACTTGAGAAGAATGGCGCATGCGAGCGCGACATCGCAGGCACGACAAGAACGCTCACGAATCTCCAGGCAGAGAAGCTGGCGCTTGAGACGGCCGAGGACTGATGGACGAGACACCCCAGAAAGACTCCGGCCTCGAAGAGCTTCTAGTGCTTCAAAGCGAGGTAAAGGGCATCGACATGCGCCTCGATGCCCTTGAACACGGTTATGCTCTCGATGTCGCACGGGTCGATGCATTCATCAAGGCCAACGTCCCCGATCGCCCCGCGAGCTACAGCGACTTCCTCACCACACAAGAGCTCATCGACATCAGCCGACGTTACAACGACGCATTGAATAAAGGTGTCGGTTGCGACGCACTCGACTATGCCCTTGCAGCCATCTGCGGCGTTCTCAGCGGCGTTGTGGATGCCCTCGCCATTGGGTCCCCGGACGCTGGGAATGCTGCCTCTAAGGCGGCAGACGATCTGTTTGACAGCACAGTGAAGGCCTTCGCAAAAAGATGTGGGTGGAATCCCCGCATCGAACATGTGGACGATGTCGCCTCGGCCATCGGCTATCTCGAGCGAAAGTTCCCGATCGGCTACGACCAGACGAGCTCGCAGGCAATCGGGAACATGGTTCACCACCTGACGCCGAAGAATCACCATGCGAAGTCCTTAGCCCATTATCCAGACGTCTTCGGTCTCATCGCCTCGATCTGCGATCAGTTCACAGATGAAGTGGCTGCCGATTCTCGGACACGGAATTTGATTCTCTAACGAAACCCACGACAATGTGCCTATACGGCGCAGGAAGCGAGGTTTCGAGGATGTCGAAGAGTACAAGGAAGGTCTACGACCCCAAGTTCAAGATGAGGGTCGCTCTTGAGGTCCTGCGGGGTGAGAAGACCTTGAGCGAGGTGGCAAGTGAGAACGGTGTCGCACCGTCACTTGCCTGCGAGTGGCGAGATCAGCTCGAGGCGAGCTCTAATGAGGTGTTTGCCAAGACCAAGCAGGAACGCGAGAGGAAGAGGTTGGAGGTGTCCGCGCAAAAGGAGAGGGAGCGCATGCTGGGCACGATCGGACAACTCACCCTTGAGCGTGACTTCCTCCAACGGTTTTGCGTGGACCAATGACCTGTATCGTTTTTTCGGACACGGGATTGCGAGATTTCGAATCAGAAATCTAGTAACTTGAAGCAACCGTAAAAAGAAGCAGGATAGTGGCTAACACGTCAGCGAAATACACCGATGAATACAGGCAGCAGAGCGCCGGCTACATCATCTCGACCGGCAGGCCGACTACCGAAGTCTGCAGGAAGTTGGGG
>DHON01000063.1 GCA_002409965.1 Firmicutes bacterium UBA5389 | reverse complement strand
AGGACTTATCGGGAGCTACTTAGGAGTTGAGGGCCCAGGCCCAGATCGCTGTCGCCTACGGGCTGGACTCGGCGTCCAAGCCGAACAGGCTCCACGTTACTATCGACGGAGTGATGGTAAGAGAGCTGGACGGGTGGAATGAGAGTAAGGTATCTGCGATGGGTATCACGCATCGGAGCACATATGGAAATTCGCGCGGGTTCTGTACGATGGCAACGAGGAACGATGCGGAGCCCGGGTGGATGGGCATCAGGTCCTCGTCGAAGTCCTTCCTTGGAAACCAGGCAACACGGGGAACAACGAGAAGGCGAACTCCTGGTCCGACCGAAGCGATGCGAGGGGCGCGCAATTGCAGAGTGTTGTTCGAAAGCCACCGCGGGGCAACCTGCTTCAAGCGAGACAGGTCAGGGAGTCGCCGCTCAGCGGGGGTATGGCCGCCGCGTCTCGGCGGCGCCTCGGTCCAGGCCCAGCGCTTGGCGCGTTTCGGCCGTGCCCGCGACTGTCCGCGAGGCGCATGGGCGGGTGCCTAAGGGCTTGCGGCCTGCGGGATTAAGGTCAGCCTAACTAACCGCCATGGAGGAAACGGCACCAGGCCTCAGGAGCAACAATCCTTACACGCACCCCCGGCGGTTCAGCGGTTCTCCGCGGTTGACCCGCGAATATGTCAAGGTTATGATTGTATTCGGGTCTAGCTGTTGCGGCATGAGTTCGTATGACGTGGGGGTGACTTGATGTTCAGGATCATGGAGAAGCGCCTCCTGGCGCCGGCTGTGCATCAGCTGGTGGTAGAGGCGCCTCTGGTCGCAAGGAGTGCGCGCCCGGGAAACTTTGTGATTGTTCGAACTAATGAGACCGGTGAGAGGATTCCGCTCACCATCGCCGACTATGATCCCGAAAAGGGGAGTATCATGCTGGTGGTCCAGGAAGTGGGCAAGAGCACTATGGACATCGGCATGATGGAGGCGGGCGATTCATTCGCAGACGTAGCAGGTCCGCTTGGACAGGCCACTCCGATCAAGAAGGTGGGCACTGTAGTGGGAGTCGCCGGCGGAATCGGCGTGGCTCCGCTGTTGCCGCAGATCAAACTGCACAAGGCGATCGGAAACCACGTGATCACTATCGTAGGGGCGCGCACGCGCGAGCTCTTGATCCTGAAAGACGAGGTCGAGAAGGCCAGCCACGAGACGATTTTCGCTACCGACGACGGCACCTTCGGCTACCACGGCTTTGTCACTGCCGCCCTGGAGGAATTGATCAAGGCGGGCAGGCAGATCGACGAGGCAACGGCCATCGGCCCTGTGCGGATGATGCAGGCCACCTGCAATCTGACGCGCAAGCACAATATCCCGACTATCGTCAGCCTCAATGCGGTCATGGTGGACGGCACCGGCATGTGCGGATGCTGCAGGGTTACGGTGGGCGGCGAGGTCAAGTTCTCCTGCGTGGACGGCCCCGACTTCGATGGACATGCGGTGGACTTCGATGAGCTGGTATCGAGGCAGGCGTTCTTCCGCGACGAGGAGAACCTCGCGCGCGAACTGGCCGAACAGAAGAGGGGTGGATGCAGGTGCCACGAGAAATAGTAGACAGAGTAGAGATGCCCAAGCAGTCGCCTGAGGATAGACGCTCCAACTTCCGCGAAGTGGCGCTAGGGCTCGACCCGGAACTCGCCGTGCGCGAGGCCAAGCGGTGTATTCAGTGCAAGACCAAGCCGTGCACGAAGGGATGCCCGGTCGAGGTGGAGATACCCGACTTCATCGCGCTCATGGCGGAGGGCAAGTTCGCAGAGGCGGACGCCAAGATCAAGGAGAAGAACAGTCTCCCCGCAATCTGCGGTCGCGTGTGCCCACAGGAAAGCCAGTGCGAAAGCCTGTGCACCCTGGGCAAGAAGTTCAAACCGGTGGCTGTGGGCGCGCTTGAGCGGTTCGCGGCCGACTGGACCCGGGAGCGCAAATCGGCTTCCTGCTGCGAGGACACGTGCTGCGCCGAGCCGTGCTGCGCCGAGCCGTGCCGCGCCGAGCCGTGCCGCGACGAGTCCGCCAACACATGCACTTGCTCCGAGGAGCCTGCCGTTTGCGCGCCGGCCGATGGCATCAAACGGCCGTCCGCCCGCGTGGCTGTGATCGGTTCCGGCCCCGCCGGTCTCACATGCGCCGCAGAGCTAGCGCTGATGGGTTACGGGGTCGACATATATGAGTCTCTTCATGAAACCGGGGGAGTGCTGCGGTACGGCATACCCGAGTTCAGGCTGCCCAAGGCCATCGTGAACCAAGAGGTAGACTACGTCCGCAGCCTGGGCGTCCGCATATTCACCAACGTCGTGGTCGGCATGACTCTCAACCTGAGCGAGATGCTCGCGAAGGGCGAGTACCAGGCCGCGTTCATCGGCACAGGCGCGGGGCTCCCCTATTTCCTCGGGGTCCCCGGTGAAAACCTGAACGGGGTCTATTCAGCCAACGAGTTCCTCACCCGTGTCAATCTCATGAAAGCCTACAAGTTCCCCGAATACGACACCCCGGTGAAGATCGGCAAACGCGTGGTCGTGGTCGGCGCGGGCAACGTGGCCATGGACGCGGCGCGCACCTCGCTCCGTCTGGGCGCTGAGGACGTCAAGATCGTCTACAGGCGTTCGCGCACGGAGATGCCGGCGCGTCTTGAGGAAATCGAAAACGCCGAAGAGGAAGGCGTGCAGATGTTCCTGCTCACCAACCCTGTCCGCATTATCTCTGACGGCAAGGGCGGAGTCGCCGCCATGGAATGCATCAAGATGGAGCTCGGCGAGCCCGATGCCAGCGGACGCAGGCGTCCGGTGCCGGTGCCGGGTTCGGAGTTCACTATGGACGTGGACACTGTCGTAGTCGCGGTGGGGCAGGGGCCCAATCCGCTGCTGACTCGGGCTACCGAGGGGCTTGCGCTAAACCGCAGAGGGAACATTGAGGCCCGTGACGAATATGGAGCGACGAGCATTCCTGGCGTGTGGGCAGGCGGGGACATAGTGACCGGGGCCGCCACCGTGATCTCCGCGATGGGAGCGGGAAAGCGAGCCGCCAGGGGCATTGACATCTGGTTGCGTTCCCAATCTTGACTGGAGGTGTAGCATTCAAGTGTTGAGCGACATCGATATCGCCCAGTCGACGAAACTGCGGCGAATCCTAGACGTAGCACGGGAAGTGGGGCTTGTCGAAGACGACTTGGAATACTACGGCAAGTACAAGGCGAAGGTATCGCTTGCTACCTTTGGCAAACTGACTGGCAGACCCAACGGCAAGCTCATCTACACTACCGCTATCACTGCGACCCCGGCCGGCGAGGGCAAGACATGCACGGCTGTGGGAGTGACACAGGCCCTGGGCAAGCTGGGCAAGAAGGCCATGGTGTGCGTGAGGGAGCCATCGCTCGGCCCCACATTCGGCGTTAAGGGCGGGGCGGCCGGCGGCGGGTACTCCCAGGTGCTGCCGATGGACGACATCAACCTTCACTTCACAGGCGATATCCACGCTGTGAGCACGGCCCACAACCTGCTCGCGGCCATGGTCGACAACCATATCCATCACGGTAATCAGCTCGGCATCAGCATTCACCGGGTAGTATGGCGTCGGGTCATGGACATGAACGAGCGCCAGCTCCGCACCATCGTCTGCGGCCTGGGCGGCCCGGGCAACGGCACTCCCAGAGAGTCGGGGTTCGACATCTCAGTGGCCTCAGAGATCATGGCCGTCCTGTGCTTGGCGTCCGATATGAGCGACCTCAAGGCGCGACTGGGCCGTCTCATCGTCGCCTACACCCGCGAAGGCAATCCAGTCACAGCCGCTGATCTCAAGGCCGTGGGAGCCATGGCCGTCCTGCTCAAGGACGCCATCAAGCCCAACCTGGTCCAGACTGTCGAAGGCCAGCCTGCATTCGTACACGGCGGGCCGTTCGCCAACATCGCCCACGGGAACAACTCCATTGTGGCCACGCGCATGGCTCTCAAGTTGGCCGACTACGTTGTCACCGAGGGCGGATTCGCCGCCGACCTGGGCGCGGAGAAGTTCTTCGATATCGTCCACAGATTCACCGGGCTCACCCCGGACGTGGCGATCCTGGTGGCATCGGTGCGCGCTCTCAACATGCACGGAGGCGTGCCCAAGGCGAAGGTGGCCGAGACGAATCTGGAGGCCTTGGAGAAGGGCTGCGCCAACCTGGATAAACATATCGAGAACCTCAAGAAGTTTGGTCTGCCCATTGTGGTGGCCATCAACAAGTTCCCCACCGACGAGCCTGCTGAGATCGACCTCGTGAAGAAGCACTGCAACGCCCTGGGCGTGCGCAGCGCGGTGTCGGATGTAGTGGCTCGCGGCGGCGAGGGCGGAATCGAGCTGGCCCGTGAGGTTCTGGAGGCGCTTGAGAAAGACCAGAACAACTTCCATCCGATCTACGACCCTGATATGCCCATCAAGGAGAAGATTGAGATTCTTGCGCGCGAGATCTACGGCGCGGACGGCGTGGTCTACACAGCCTCGGCCGACCGCGAGATCGCCCGCATGACCAAGCTGGGCCTGGACAAGATGCCGATTTGCGTGGCCAAGACCCAGCATTCGCTGACCGATGACCCGAACCTCAAGGGAGCGCCCACGGGGTGGGAACTCACGGTGAGGGAGATCAGGGCATCGGCGGGCGCCGGATTCCTGGTGGCCCTGACGGGCGATGTCATGACCATGCCGGGTCTGCCCAAGACGCCGGCGGCCGAGGGCGTCGACATCGACGAAGACGGCAAGATCGTCGGCCTGTTCTAGCCCCCTGGCGACACAACGAACGCAGGCCCCCGGAGAACGATTCTCCGGGGGCCTGTTGGGCGTGCGTCACTTATGGCACAGCCTTCATACTATATATCAGCCCGCGGGCGGGGCCCGTGGTCCGAAAACTCGCATGGGAGGAGCGATCGCAGTGGAAAGCGCCCAGTTTGTACCGGGCTTCAGGGGTTTTGGCGCCTGGAATTTGGCCTTGATCCTCCTGGGTATCATCGTCATCGCAGTGTTCTGGTTCCCGTGGTAAATCCAAGGCTAGAGGAGGACACTCATATGACCGTCGGCGACATCGTCAAGGCGGACCCCGATCCGGGATGCTTCCCGTTCTTCGGGGGCGGGTCGTGGGGCATGCTTCTGATCCTGCTAGCGATAATAGTGCTTGCGGCGTTTCTGCCGCGGTGCGGGTGGTAGCTGCCTCCCAGAAGATGTGCTAGCGCTGCGTTTCCGGTCAACCGTGCCTGCCTTGGCACGGTTGACCGCATAACAGACCGCTAGAATGGCATTGTTCCCGTTCCTTGCATGCGATATACTTCTATTATAGTGAGTCATCACTGCTTTAGGGGGAGTGCTGGGACATGAAGTCGCTGGACGATCTGAAGAAGATCAAGGAGCGCGCTCAGGCCATGACCGAGCTGCGCGAGGGCAAAGAGGACGTACGCATAGTGGTAGGTATGGGAACATGCGGCATAGCAGCGGGAGCCCGCGACACACTCGCCGCGATCATGGATGAGATCAATGCGCGCAGTCTTCGCCATGTAGTGGTCACGCAAGCTGGATGCATCGGCATGTGTGAGTCGGAGCCCATAGTCGATGTGATCAGGCAGGGCGAGCCGAAGGTCACTTACGGTCGTGTCACCCCGGATAAGGCCCGCCAGATAATCGCCAGCCACGTAGTGAACGGCCAGGTCGTGGGCAACTTCGTCATATCCTTGAAGTAGCTTGGCGTTGCTCTGTGGCCGTCTATTATGGGGAGGATTGTGAAAAGAAGCACAAACTCCATGCGCCCGGCAGGCACGTTGTCCGGGCCGGAGAGGAGGGTCCCGAGTATGACAGCAGTACCCGGTGCCGCGTGTCAGTGCGATAGTGACTTCCTGAGCCAGGTGGAGAGGATTGCGTCGATGTATCGCGGCAAACCTGAGGACCTGGTGCTGGCGCTTCACGATGTTCAAGCATTGCGAAACTACCTCCCCCGCGAGGCTCTGCGCGTGGTGGCGCGTGTTCTCGATGTACCCGAGAGTCGAGTGTACGGAGTAGCTACGTTCTATTCGATGTTCTCTACAAAACCCAGGGGACGCCACATTATCAGGATCTGCGAGTCGGCTCCATGCCACGTGATGGGCGCGAAAGAGGTAATCGACTCGCTCCTCGATCAACTCGGAGTTGAGATGGGCGGCACTACGGCGGACTGCCTTTTCACTGTCGAGGCCACATCCTGCCTCGGAGTGTGCGGGGTTGCGCCAGCCCTTATGATCGACGACGAGGTCTACGGAAACCTCGTTCCCGGCGACCTGTTCGAGATCCTAGAACGCTACAAATAGGCCCCGAGGAGGGATCCACATGGAGTTCTATCGATCGCACGTCCTGGTATGTGGCGGGTCCCCATGTGTTGCCGCCGGGTGCCGGGCGGTACGAGTAGAGATCGAGCGTCTCGTCCGAGAGCAAGGGCTGGACCGCGAGGTGCGCGTTGTTGAAACCGGATGCTTGGGCCCTTGCGATCAGGGACCTATTGTTGTTGTGTACCCGGAAGGCACTGTGTACCATCGTGTCAACATGGGGGCAGCTCGCGAAATCGTGGCCGAGCACCTGGTCAAGGGCCGGCCGGTCACGAGGTTGCAGTACGCCGGGGAGCTTCCGTCTGTATCTACTGCTGACGACAAGCGTACAGATTACTTTCAGATTCAGAAGCGCATTGTCCTCGAGAATGTGGGTCTGATCGACCCCGAGAGCATCGAGGAGTACATCGCGCGCGATGGGTATCTGGCTTTGGGAACGGCTCTCACCAATCTACGCCCGGCGGACGTGATCGAAACGGTTAAGCGTTCCGGCCTGCGAGGGCGGGGGGGCGCGGCGTTTCCCAGCGGCGCCAAACTCGAGTTCACGGCAAGGACCGAGTCCGACCAGAAGTACATCATCTGCAATGCCGACGAAGGCGAGCCAGGGACGTTCAAAGACCGTCTCATACTCGAAGGCGATCCTCACAAGGTGATCGAAGGCATGATCATCATGGGCTACGCCGTCGGCGCCACTCACGGCTATATCTACATACGCGGCGAATACTACATATCGATCGAGCGCATCGAGCGCGCCATAAGGCAAGCGCGCTGGCTGGGCTTGCTCGGCGCGAACCTATTCGGCTCCGGATTCAACTTCGACATCGAAGTCAAGAAAGGCGCCGGGGCCTATGTATGCGGCGAGGAGACCGCGCTCATCGAGTCCATCGAGGGCAAACGCGGCATACCGCGCCGGAAACCGCCTTACCCCGGCACTTCGGGGCTGTGGGGTAAGCCCACTGTGGTCAACAACGTAGAGACTATCGCCAACATTCCGCCGATTATCCTGAACGGCGCCGACTGGTACCGCGGTTTCGGCACGTCCACCTCGCCAGGCACCAAGGTGTTCACTCTGACCGGCAATGTCAATAATAGGGGACTCATAGAAGTGCCCATGGGCATCACACTCCGCGAGGTGATCTACGGGATCGGCGGCGGCATTCCAGACGGCAGATCCTTCAAAATGGCGCAGACCGGCGGGACGGCCGGCGGATGCCTGGCCGAGGCGCATCTGGATATGCCTATGGATTACGAGAGCATGCAGTCGGCGGGTTCTGCTCTGGGCTCCGGGGCGCTTCTCATCATTGACGACAGCCACTGCATCGTGGATGTGGCCTGTTCGTTGCTGCATTTCTTCGCGCACGAGTCGTGCGGGCAATGCACTCCGTGTCGCGAGGGCACCACGAGGCTCGTCCAGATTTTCGACAAGCTGCGCCAGTTCCGTGCCACCCAGGCCGACCTGGACCTCGCGATGGAACTGGCCACTGTGATGCTGAGATCGTCGCTGTGCGCTCTGGGCCAGTCGGTTGTGGTGCCGCTCGGCACGATCATGCAGCATTTTGAGGGCGAGATCCAGGCGCATCTGCACGGGAAGTGCTCGGTCGGGCTGTGCCATGGCGCTTGCGACTGTGCTGAAGGGAGGCCGGCAGAGAATGTCTGACATCACACTGACGATAGACGGGCGGACGGTGCATGCTGCGCCAGGGTCGACTATTCTCGAGGCGGCCCGCGGCGCCGGCATAAGGATACCCACCTTGTGTTGGCATGAGGACCTGGGCACCCCATCGGCTTGCCGTGTCTGCGTGGTGGAGATCGCGGGCATGCGCACGTTGCAGCCTGCGTGTTCTTACCCCGCGAGCCAAGGCATAGTGGTTCGCACCAACTCTCCCATTGTGCGGGAGGCCAGGAGGATGGCGGTGGAGCTGATCCTAGCTCACCATCCCGATGACTGCCTCTCGTGCGCCCGGAACCTCCGATGCGAATTGCAGCAGCTCGCATCGGACCTCGGGATCCGAGAGATCAGGTTCGAGCGAGTCAAACGCGGATTGCCTCGCGACGAGTCGTCTCCATCGATAGTTCGCGACCCCGACAAGTGCATCAACTGCCGACGGTGTGTAGAAGCCTGTGAGAAGATTCAGGGGGTTGCGGCGCTTTCCGTAATCAACCGCGGGTTCGACGCGGTGGTGATGCCTGCGTATGAGGATGGGCTGATGGACGCGGTGTGCGTGATGTGCGGCCAGTGCACCCTCGCCTGCCCCACTGGGGCTATCATCGAGCGCGACGACACGGCGCGCGTATGGGAGGCTTTGTCGGATCCGGACAGACACGTAGTGGTCCAGACCGCCCCGGCCATCCGGGCTTCTCTCGGCGAGGAACTGGGCCTGCCGGCGGGTTCGATAGTCACCGGGAAGATGGCTGCCGCCCTCAGGAGGCTCGGCTTCGACCGGGTTTTCGACACCGATTTCGCGGCCGATGTCACCATAATGGAGGAAGGGCACGAGCTCTTGCAGCGGCTGGGCAGCGGCGGGACGCTTCCTCTGATCACATCGTGCAGTCCCGGATGGATCAAGTTCATAGAGCATTTCTACCCTGAGCTTCTGCCGCATGTGTCCACGTGCAAGTCCCCTCAACAGATGTTCGGGGCTCTTGCCAAGACCTATTACGCCGAGAGGGCGGGGATCGACCCGGCGAAGATGTTTGTGGTGTCGATCATGCCCTGCACGGCCAAGAAGTTCGAGGTGCAGCGGCCGGAGATGAGGGCCAGCGGGCGCCAGGACGTGGACGTGGCGCTCACCACGCGTGAGCTGGGGCGGATGCTCCGGGAAGCGGGCATCGACCTCGATGACTCGCCGGAAGAGGATTTCGATGCGCCCCTGGGCATATCCACCGGCGCCGCGGCCATCTTCGGCGCCACAGGCGGGGTGATGGAGGCTGCCCTGCGCACTGTATACGAAGTCGTGACCGGCAGGGAGTTGCCTCCCGAGAGCCTGGAGTTCCATGATGTCAGGGGGCTTCAGGGAGTCAAGGAGACCACGGTGACTCTCAACGGCAACTGCGTGAATGTCGCGGTCGCGCATGGGCTGGCCAATGCGCGCCGGGTGCTCGACCGCATAAGGTCCGGCCAGGCGCCTTGGCAATTTGTGGAGATAATGTGCTGCCCCGGCGGGTGCGTGGGCGGAGGCGGGCAACCTATCGGCACTGTGATGAACACCCGCGCCGAGAGGGCCGGCGCGCTGTATGCCGCCGACCGCGACATGGAGCTACGCTCGTCTCACAAGAATCCGGCTGTGGCGACTCTCTACGAAGAGTACCTCGAGCGTCCCCTGTCGAAGCGTTCGCACGAACTGTTGCACACCCACTACACGCCGAGGCGGTAGTGCGGCGGGCAGGGAGCAGCAGTGGGCGGACTGCGGCGACTGAGCGATTGAGATATGGGCAGTGCAGAAGGCCACTCTCCCGCGTGCCGGGAGAGCAGGCTTTCTGCTCTTCGTGAGAGCCGAATTGCCGGGCAAGTTCAACTAGCTGTTAAGCTGTAGCAATGTTGCACTAGTGCAGTGCGTGTTATACAATATTATCGGTTTTGGTTGACTCGCGCCGAACTCTCGGTCAGGGGGCAAGCTGTCCGGCCGGAGGGTTCGATGTTGTACTGAGGAGTGAGGTGCATGCCCAGAGGGTCCTTCCGAGGAGGTATACATCCTCCGGAGAACAAGTCAAGCACTAGCGGATTGCCGATAGTAGCGGCCCAGCGCCCGTCCAAGGTCGTTGTGCTGCTCAACATGGGCACAGGCAGTGCTCTGTCATCGCTGGTCGCTAAGGGAGACTTGGTGCATAAGGGTCAGAAGATCGCAGATCCCATCGGCAGGTTCGGCGTGCCGTCGCATTCGCCGGTATCGGGGAAGGTCGCGGCAATAGGCGCCGTGCGCACCGGCCTTGGCACGATGGACCAGGCGATCACCATTGAGCCTGACGGACAGGACACGCTGGACGAATCGTGCGTGCCTGTGGAGAACGCCGATTCGCTGTCGCCGGCGGAGATAGTCAGCATTATCCGAGAAGCGGGGATCGTGGGCATGGGAGGCGCGCAATTTCCCACCCACGTTAAGCTGACTCTGCCTCCGAATGCGAAGGTAGACGCGTTGCTGATCAACGGGGCCGAGTGCGAGCCGTACCTTACGGCCGACCACAGGCTGATGGTGGAGCGCCCGGAGGATGTGGTGCGCGGGACTCGGATTCTCATGAAGGCTATCGGCGTGGACCGTGCCGTAATTGGAGTTGAAGACAACAAGCCTGACGCCGTGGAGGCGCTGCAGAGGGCGATCGCCTCCGCGGCGGCCGCCGGGACCATCGACGTTGTCGCCGTCAGGACTCACTACCCGCAAGGCTCTGAGAAACACCTTATCAAGTCAGTTCTGGGCAGGGAAGTTGCCCCTGGTTGCCTTCCGTTCAGTGTGGGCGTTGTGGTCAACAACGTTGGGACGGCCGTTGCCGTGGCCGACAGGTTCGACCGCGGTCTGCCATTGATTGAGAGAGTCGTCACGGTGACCGGGTCGGGGGTGGCGAACCCGGCCAACATCATGATGAAGGTAGGCACGTCCGCCATCGAACTGATAGAGCAATGCGGCGGATTCGTGGGCGATCCCGGAAAGATCATTTTCGGCGGTCCGATGATGGGGGCGGCCGTCCCCAGCGCGGAGGCGCCCACCACCCGAGGCACGTCCGGCATTCTCGTGCTTGATCGGGCCGAGTCGCGCTCGTTTGAGCCCATGCCGTGCATCAGGTGCGGGCGATGCGTGGAGCTGTGCCCTATGCGCCTGGAGCCTGCGCTTCTGCATCAGTGGAGCGAGGCCAGGCTGTGGAGCGAGGCCGAAGCGTATCACGCGCTCGACTGCATCGAGTGCGGAGTGTGCAGTTACGAGTGCCCGTCCCGGCGCAACCTGGTTCAGGCTATCAAGTACGCCAAGGCGGAGATCGGGGCCAGGCGCCGGGCTGCCAGGGAACGGGGGGATAAGTGATGGCCGACTCAAAGTTGATTGTGACGCCGGCTCCGCACATCAGGGGCAACATAGATACTCCCTCGCTCATGCGGGATGTTGTCATAGCGCTGTTGCCTGCCTGCTTGGCCGGAGTGTATTTCTTCGGAGGCAAGGCTCTGATCTCGCTGGTTGCAGGCGTAGCCGGATGCGTGGGCGCGGAGTTCGTGTTCGAGAGAATGTCGAAAAAACCGGTCACCATCGGCGATTGGAGCGCTGTGGTGACGGGCTTGCTCATCGCCATGGTGCTGCCTCCGCACGTGCCGGCGTGGATCGTGGTGTTGTCGGGCGTGTTCGCTATAGGCATCGTCAAACTGCTCTTCGGAGGGCTGGGGTACAACGTGTTTAACCCGGCCTTGGCAGGGCGCGCATTCGCCACGGCGGCGTGGTCCGCTCTGGCCGCCACCGGGTACATCTGGCCCGCTTCGGCCCAGGGAGCGGCCTGGGCGCGCGGCATCGACGCGGTGACGAGCGCTACCCCGCTCACCCTGCTGAAGATGGGAGAGATCGGCGGCACATCGATGTCCAGGTTCTACATGCCGCTGTTTCTGGGAAATGTCGCGGGCTCGCTCGGCGAGACCTCCGCGCTGGCCCTCTTGATCGGCGCGGTGTACTTGCTGTGGCGGACTCACATTTCTCTACGGATCCCGATGTCGTACATCATCACAGTGGCGGTGGTCACAGCGCTCTACGGGCAGGACCCGCTCTTCCATGTGCTGTCCGGCGGCCTGATCCTGGGAGCGTTCTTCATGGCCACTGACTACGTAACATCGCCGATCAACGCCAAAGGTCAGGTTATCTTCGGAATCGGGTGCGGCGTTCTGACCGCGTTGATCAGGCTGTTCGGCGGGTACCCCGAGGGTGTGGCATATTCCATACTCATCATGAACGCGGCTGTGCCCATGATCGACAGGTTCGCGCGCCCGAAGCGTTTCGGGGAGGTGAAGGCCCGTGCGTGACACGCTCAAGCTTGGGTTGGTTCTCATGCTGATCTGCGCTGTGTCGGCCGGATCGCTATCGTATGTGTACGGTATAACCAGCAAGATAATAGACGAGCGCAAGGCTTTGGAGGTCGCCCGCGCAATGGCGGTTGTCCTGCCGTCTGCGCAAGACTTCGAGAAGATATCCGAGGACCAGCTGGCCTACGTGAAGGCTGAAACCGGGTTCTCCGGAGTTGAGGAAGTATACCGGGGCGAGGCCGATGGCGAAGCGCGAGGCATCGTGGCCAAAATACTCACATCGGGTTACGGCGGCAAAATCGCTTTGTTGGTGGGCGTGAATTCCGATCTTGAAGTCGAGGGCCTTCAGGTGCTTTCGCACACGGAAACGCCGGGCCTGGGCGCCGAGATCACCAAGCCCGCGTTCCAGTCGCAGTTTGCAGGGAAGGGCTCGTCAGGGCCTCTTGCAGTCAACAAAGACGGCGGGGAGATAGTGGCGATATCCAGCGCCACGATATCATCTAGGGCAGTGGTCAAGGGCGTTAACACCGTGCGCGACCTGGCTCTCGCTCTGGGCGCCGCTGGAGGTGCTGGCAGATGAGTAGTCCGTTGCAGGCGTTCACCAACGGCATCTACAAGGAGAACCCAACGTTCAGGTTGCTTCTGGGGATGTGCCCCACGATAGCAGCGTCCATGGCCGTTTCCAACGGCATCGGCATGGGGCTGGCGGCCACGTTCGTCCTCATGGGCTCCAACCTCATCATCTCGCTGCTGCGATCGGTGATCCCGTCGGAGATCAGGATACCGTGCTACATCGTGGTCATCGCCACATTCGTAACCATAGTGGACCTGGTAATGAACGCGTTTTTGCCGCAGCTACACGCGGTTTTGGGAGTGTTCGTGCCGCTGATCGTGGTCAACTGCATCATACTCGCGAGGGCTGAGGCTTTTGCTTCGAAGAACGGGCCCGGTGCATCGATCATGGACGGGCTGGGGATGGGGATCGGCTTCACGCTGGCTCTGATCGTGCTGTCCGCGATAAGGGAACCCCTGGCCACCGGAGTTGTCTTGGCCGCCGCTGACTTCGGTTTCGATGGAATCAGGCTGTTCCCGCAGCGCTACGCTATGGCAATCGTGAACCAGCCGGTGGGCGGGTTCATCACGCTGGGCTTGGCCATCGGGGCGGTCAACTTGATCACCGCGAAGAAGAAGAACAAAGGCTCGCGCGGCGCGCAAGGGGGTGCTGGTAAGTGAAGCAGCTACTGGTCATACTGTTCAGCCAGGCCCTGGTCAACAACTATATGCTTGCCAGGATCCTGGGCACGTGCCCGTTCATAGGAGTCTCCCAGCAGTTCGAGACGGCTACAGGCATGAGCCTGGCAGTTGTGTTCGTCATGACGATGGCGTCTGTGATCACCTGGCTTGTCCAGCACTTCATACTCAACCCGCTGGGCATGGCCTATCTTCAGACAGTCTCGTTCATACTTGTGATAGCGGCCTTGGTTCAGCTGATAGAGATGGTGATCAAGAAGAACAGCCCCGGGCTCTACAGAGCGCTCGGAATATACCTTCCGCTCATCACCACCAACTGCGCGGTGCTGGGTGTGGCGATCATCAACATATCGTCCAACTACAACCTAGTCGAGTCGGCCGTGAGCGGCGCCGCCGGCGGGTTGGGCTGGGGGCTGGCCATCATGCTGTTTGCGGCGATCAGGGAGAGGCAGCGCCTGGCGCCCATATCCCAGGCTATGCAGGGGTTCCCGATTGCTCTGGTCACCACGGGATTGCTCGCCATGGCGTTTCTTGGGTTCTCGGGGTTCGATGTGGCCAGGTTCATCGGGCTTTAGCGGCCCGAGCGCTTTTGGCGCCGGCGCCCGCTTTTTCGTGAATGGTAGGGTAGACGGGGGTGTAATACATGAACGGCCTTAGCGCTCTCCTTAGCTTGGGGGCATTGGGTCTGATTTTTGGACTGTCGCTCGGGGTCGCGGCCAAGAAGTTCGCGGTCGAGAGGGATCCCAGGGTGGATGAGATACTCGCCGTGCTCCCCGGGGCGAACTGCGGCGCTTGCGGCTACCCGGGTTGCTCAGGGCTGGCCGATGCGGTGGTCGCCGGCAGCGCGCCGGTGGACGCATGTCCTGTGGGCAAGGCGCCTGTAGCCGCCAGAGTGGCGGAGATCATGGGCGTGAAGCTGGATTCGTCGGCGGAGCCCAAGTACGCGCGGGTAATGTGCCTGGGCGACCGCGCCCGAGCCGTGGAGCTCTTCGAATACCGTGGTATCCGCGATTGCCGTGCCGCCCAGCTGGTGGGCGGAGGGGCCAAGGGGTGCACCTACGGATGTCTGGGGCTGGGCTCGTGCGTGAACGCGTGCCAATTCGGCGCGATGAGTATGGGCGACGACGGCCTGCCCAAAGTGGATGATGATCTCTGCACGGGCTGCGGCAAATGTGTTGCAGCATGCCCCCGCGGCATCGTTCAGCTGCGCGCCAAGAAGGACTCGGTGAACGTGATGTGCCAGTCGCACGCGCGTGGCCCCGAGGTGAAGAAGGTATGCTCGATCGGCTGCATTGGGTGCGGCATCTGCGCCAAGAATTGCCCTGAAAAGGCTATCACCATGGTCGACAGCTTGGCCGTGATAGATAACTCCAAGTGCACACGGTGCGGCATCTGCATCGCGAAGTGCCCTGCCAAGTGCATCATTGACTACGCCAAGATCGAGCCGGCCCTGCCGGTCGGAGCGGGCTGCGAGAATCTGGCATCGTGCCGCGGGGGCGAGGGAGGTTCGCAGGCGGCCAGCTAGATGCGGTCGAGATTCGCGGGGTCACGCCTGTTGTTTGCTTGTGCGGAAGAGGTTGAGAATCCTGGTCGCAGCGATTCTCAACCTCTCCGCCGTTTCACAATGACTTCCTCTGCAGGACGTGCGGCGTGAGAAGTCGATATGCTCCTTGTAAACGCGGATTTCAAATGGTAGACTTAATGAAGGGATTTGCGGCCATCGGGGCGGTGCCTCTCGGCATCGCTCTTGTCGAGTCTGGGGCCGGTTTGGTTTGGAGGCGGTTTCGAGCGTGCGTGGCTTGACTTGCCGATCCTGCGCTTCTGGCACCGGCAGTGCTTCTGGCACGCCGAGGCTGGTTCTGGCCTCAGCTTCTCCGAGGCGCTCGCAGCTGATGCGCGAGGTCGGCTTGGAGTTCGACATAATCCCCAGTCGCGTGGCTGAGCAGGGTATCTCGGCCGCGTGCCCTGAGGGGCTGGTGATGCGGTTAGCGCATGCGAAGGCGGCTGACGTGGCCGGCCGGCTGGAATCCGGGATTGTGATCGGCGCCGACACCATAGTCGTTGTCGACGAGGAAATCCTGGGCAAGCCCATCGACCACGATGACGCCAGAAAGATGCTGCGCGCGCTTTCCGGCAGGGAGCACCAGGTTTTCTCGGGCCTGGCAGTGATCGAGGCGGGGAGCGGACGCCGCCTGACTGATTACGAGATGACCAGGGTCAGGTTCAGGCCGCTTACCGGTTCGAGCATCGACAGATATGTGGCTACAGGCGAGCCCATGGGCAAGGCAGGGGCTTACGCCATCCAGGGAGTCGGCAGTCTTCTCGTTTTGGGAATTGAGGGCGATTACAACTGTGTAGTAGGCTTACCCCTCTGCAAGCTCGCCCTCATGTTGTCGGAGTTCGGCGTGGACACGCTGTAGGCTCCAGCCGGATCTCTGGCTCGGTCAGTTGCGAACGCGAACATGGTCGACCAACCCGCGGCCGCGCTTGCAGTAAGCCGCAGGCGAGGTGTAACCATGAGCACTGGTAAACGTGGTATTCTCCAGATGCCTCCTGAGGAGCGTCCAACGGAACGATTACTGGAGTCTGGCCCGGAGGCTGTTTCCACTGCGGAGCTGCTGGCTATCATCATCAGATGCGGCAGACGAGGCGAAAGCGCGGTTGACGTTGCATCCGGTGTGCTGTCGCATTGCGGCAGTGCCCGCCGACTGGCCACAGCCAGCGTGGCAGAGCTTTCGAGTATTCCGGGAATCGGATCCGTTCGGGCCGTGCAGATACAGGCAGCCATTGAGCTCGGAAGAAGAGTGATCCTATCGGCGGGCGAGTGCAGGCCGGCGGCCTCGAGCCCCAGAGCTGTCGCGGATCTTCTGATGCCGGGCATGCGCTATCTCGAAAAGGAAGAGTTTCGAGCGGTCTTTCTTGATAGCCGGAACAGGGTGATCGACACAGGCACGATATCCGTGGGCACGCTGAACTCGTCCATGGTGCATCCCCGCGAGGTGTTTCGAGCGGCGATAAAGGCGGGGAGCGCGTCTGTGATACTCGCGCACAACCATCCGAGCGGCGATCCCGGGCCCAGCCCCGAGGATTTGGCGATCACCAAGCGTCTGGTGCGGGCTGGGGCGATGATCGGGATCGAGGTGCTAGACCACATTATCATAGGCGACAATGTATACGTTAGCCTTCGAGAAAAGGGCTTGCTGGTTGCGCCGTAGCAGCCACAGCAGCCATGAAAGTCCGATGAGACTATTCTGACAAACACTGTTTGGACATAAATCCTGTTCAGAAGGGAGCCGTTCGTCATGGCCTTCGCTTCTCTCTTCAGCGGCTGGTCGCGAGACATGGGCATTGACCTGGGTACTGCTAACACACTTGTATTTGTGAGGGGCAAAGGGATAGTGCTTCAGGAGCCTTCGGTCATAGCCATCGACCACGATAGCCAGGAGATACTCGCCGTTGGATACGACGCCAAGAAGATGGTGGGCAGAACCCCTGCTAGTATCGTTGCGGTACGCCCCCTGAAGGACGGGGTCATAGCCGACCTTGACGTCACAGTCACCATGCTCAGGCATTTCATCGACAAGGCGTCGCGGCACCACGGAGTGTTCAAGCCCAGGGTCGTCATAGGCGTGCCTTCAGGCGTTACTCAGGTCGAGCGCCGAGTCATCCATGATTCGGCCATACAGGCCGGCGCCAAGGAGGCCTGCCTCGTAGAGGAGCCCATGGCCGCCGCCATTGGCGCGGGGCTTCCTGTTGAGGATCCCACAGGCAACCTGGTCGTAGATATCGGCGGTGGAACTACGGAAGTAGCGGTCATCTCGCTCGGCGGCATAGTGGCGGCCAAATCTACCACTACGGCCGGCGACAAGATGGACGAGGCTATCGTTAATTACATGAAACGCAATTACAATCTGATGATAGGCGAACGAACCGCCGAAGAGATAAAGAAGACGATTGGCTCGGCATACCCTATCCAGCAGGAAGAGACGATGGAAGCCAGAGGGCGCGACATCGTCAACGGGCTTCCCAAGACTGTCACAATATCCAGCACCGAGATACAGCAGGCCCTTTCCGACACTGTGTCGGAGATAGTCAATGCTGTCCGCAGCACACTGGAGAAGACGCCTCCGGAGCTGTCGGCGGACGTCATTGACAAGGGGATTGCCATGACCGGCGGCGGGTCCATGCTAAAGGGCCTCGACAGGCTGCTTTCGGACGCTACCGGGATGCCCG
This sequence comes from Firmicutes bacterium UBA5389, assembly GCA_002409965.1. Taxonomy (GTDB): domain Bacteria; phylum Bacillota; class DTU025; order DTU025; family DTU025; genus UBA5389. Next base: position 12,891 of record DHON01000063.1, on the reverse strand, counting down.
CGTATCTTACGGAGGACCCACTTACCTGCGTGGTGAGGGGAGCGGGCCTCATCGTGGAGCATCTCGACACTTACCGGAGGGTGCTCGTGTCGTCAGGCAGGCTGAAGTAGGGTGCGGTGCCCCGGGAGGGCGTCCTGTGAACAAGCTGCTTTCAAGGAGGAGAGCGATCGTCACCGCGGTGAGTGTGATCCTCCTGGTCACTCTCGTATATTCCACTGCCCGCGACCGTGAAAGGCTCTCAGCGGCCGAGCGCGTGCTTCGCGAGGTGTTCGTCCCCGTTGCGCGCGGCGCCAGCTACGTGAGCAGGGCCGTATCGTCGTGGGTTTCGTTTGTGGTGTCCATAGGCCGCATGAAACCGGAAAACGAAGCGCTTCGCGCCGAAGTGGACCGTCTGCGTTCGGAGATTGTGCAACTTCAGGAGGCGTCCCGCGAGAACGCCAGGCTCAGCGGGCTGCTGGAGCTGAAGGCCGCGCTTTCCGGGCACTCGGAGGCGGCCCACGTCATCTATCGCGACCCAGGCAACTGGCTGGAATCGGTCGTGATCGACAAAGGCTCCAGCCAGGGCTTGGCCAATGGTATGGCGGTCGTTGGTCCCATGGGCGTGATCGGGCGCACCGCGTCCATTACCCCGCACACAGCTACCGTGCTGTTCGCGATCGACTCGCGCAGCGCAATCGGGGGGATCAATACGAGGTCTCGGGATCTGGTCATCGCCGAAGGTATCGGCGACGGCTCCGGCCTCCTTCGGGTACGTCCTGTGGGAGCTGACTGCGACATTGTCGCGGGCGACGTCATCATCACATCGGGCATGGGAGGCGTCTATCCCAAAGGGCATGTTGTCGCGGACGTGATCTGCGTCGAGCAAGACAAATACGGGGTGTCGAAGACGGCCGCAGCCAGGCCGCGTGTGGATTTCCAGCGGCTTGAGGAAGTGCTGGTGCTCATCGACCCCGTGGAGGGGGCGGAGCGGTGAACCTGGCTCGGGTTGTCGTCGCCCTGTTGGTAGCAGTGCTTCTGCAGTGTGCCGCGATTCCGGCGCTGTTTCCCGGCATCATCCTCCCCGACCTCGTCTTCTGCCTGTCGTCGGCTGTGGCGATAGCGTTGGGAGGCGGCTATGGCGTGGCTCTAGCCGCGGTGGGCGGGCTTATCAAGGACGGGCTTACAGGCGCTTTTCTGGGCGCTAACGCGGGCGCCGACATGGCGACGGCGGCCATAATCGGGTTTGTTGAACCCCAGCTATTCAAGGAAAGCCTGCTCACTCCAGCAGTCGTTATCGGGCTGGCTACTTGGGCTCGCGAAGCTGTGTACATGTTCTCGATAGGATCGTTCGGCGCCCGGGTAGACCTGCAGAGGGCGGCGCTGGTGGTATTGCCGTGGCTGACCGCGCTCAACTGCTGCGCGGGCATCGTCATCTACAGATGGATGTACCTTCTTCCACGGAAGCGCGTGCGCACTCTGATCCAGGCTGAGCCGGCCGGCAGTGTCCGGCTGCGCCCCCCGGGACCCGGGCGGAGTTGATCTCGATGAACGTGAACATCATGGACATGATGGATCGCACTCAGAAAGGTTTCGAGCGCCGTCTGAGGACGTTCCAGATCGTCGCGCTGGCCCTCTTTGTCGTACTGGCGGGGCGGCTGTGGCAGTTGCAGGTGATGCGGGGCGATTACTTTAAGAGCCGCTCAGCGGCGAATAGGCTCGCGCTTGTGCCGATTTCCGCTCCGCGCGGCCTCATAGTAGATAGAAGCGGCGAGACGCTCGCAACCAGTAGGATGGCTTACACCGTCTCCGCTATGCCTCAGGAATTCCGCGATAGAAAGGGCGAGGTGGAGTTGCTCTCGCAGCTGCTTGGGATGGCGGTTGACGAGATCGAGGCGAAGATTGCAGGGCAGACGCAGGGCAGGCACGGCATTCCGTACCAGCCCGCCCGCTTACTGGAGGACGCGCCGCCCCAGATCGTGTTGAAGGTCGCCGAGCACCGGATAGACTTGCCCGGGATCATCATCGAGGAGGAACCCTACAGGAGCTACCCGCACGGGATGCTTGCAGGTCCACTCATTGGATACGTCGGCCAAATCAGCGCGGAGGAGCTGAAGCAGCTTGGCGCTCTCGGCTATCGTGGGCGCGACCGCATAGGGAAGACCGGCCTTGAGCGCGAGTTCGAGGAGTATCTGCGCGGACAGGACGGCGTGACGGAGATAGAGGTGGACTCGCTGTCGCGCCCTAGGGGCACGGTAGGCTGCACCGAGCCTGTGGGCGGCGCAACGCTGGTTCTCACAATCGACGCGCGCGTACAGCAAGCCGCCGAGGAGGCGCTTCGCTCCCAGCTCCAGGTGCTGCAGGCTGGAAAGTACAAAAGCGCCCGCGCGGGGGCGGCGGTGGCTATCGATCCGCGTACCGGCGAAGTCCTGGCGCTGGCAGCCGAGCCCGGATATGACCCGGGCTGGTTCGTTCCCAGGATCTCCGAGGAGCAGTGGCGCCGTGTGAGCACAGGGGCATCGGCCCTGTTCAACCGGGCGGTTTCAGGCGCCTATCCGCCGGGCTCCACGTTCAAGCCTTTTACCGCCATGGCCGCTCTGGAATCCGGGCTTGTCAGCCTGGATGAGAAGTTTCTGTGCACGCCATCGGCGTCATCGCGCTACTTCGGCATGAGGTGCGCGGCCTGGTCCAGCGGGCGCGCACACGGGCATCAGAACCTGGCGCAAGGTATGGTTAACTCGTGCAATGTGGTCTTCTATGAACTCGGCAGGAGGCTCACAGCCGACCAGATGGCCGCGATGGCCAAGGCTTTCGGGCTGTCGTATCCGACCGGACTGCGCTTCACGCCGCCCGAGGCCGCCGGGGCCGTTCCCGATTCGGCAGAGCGCGAGTTCATGCCGGGTGAACGTCTGAGCTACGCCATAGGCCAGCAGATCACGGTAACTCCGTTGCAGATGGCGGCGGCATATGGCGGAATCGCGATGCGAGGGCCGATCTACGTGCCCCACCTGGTGCGACAGATATTGACGCCGGAGGGATCTGTTCTGGACGACATGGCTCCGGAACTAGCGCGCTCGGCGAACCTCTCCAAGAAGACGTGGGACTTCCTCCATGCAAGCCTCGCGGAAGTGACACGCACAGGCACTGCGGCCGCGGGATATGCGGGGTTTCCGGTTCCCGTGGCGGGCAAGACCGGCACGGCTCAGTCGCCTCCGGGCGACTCGCATGCGTGGTTCGCAGGATGGGCGCCCGCCTCCGATCCCGAGATCGTGGTGGCTGTGCTGATAGAGCGGGGCGGGGGCGGCGGGACGTCCGCGGTCCCGGTGGCCAGGGCGATAATGGAAGCATATTTCGGTGTATTGCCGCCTGTGGATTGAGCGGCCAGCCCGGTCTGCAGGAGGAAACAGGTGGACGAAGGAGAATTACTTATGGATAGGCTCAGTCGGCGGTGGTGCGTTTGAAGTCTCAAGAAGTGATATTCGTCGGAACGCGCAGCGGTCTTCGCCTGGTTCTCGATGCGGAAGAGAACATCGAGAACCTCAAGCGCGTCCTGGAGCGAAGGCTTCAGGAGGCGGTGGGGTTCTACTCGGGGGCTCGAGTGACCGTGGAGACGCGGGGCGCGGTAGTCGCTCCGGAGTGGATCGAGGAGGTCAGGTCGGTATTGGCACATCACGGGCTATCGATGGACGAGCGGGGCTGGGATGGAGCGTCGGCCGGGAGTGCGGACGGAGGCGCATCGGCCGGGCGCGAGCCGGAAGCTCCGCCTGACGGGGCGGGGCAGGATCAGTCCCTTCCCGGAGCCGACACAGTCTTGATACGACGGTCGCTCAGATCGGGGCAGTCGGTGTCGTTCGATGGGAACATAGTCGTCATGGGGGATGTCAACCCCGGGTCTGAGGTGTGCGCCGCCGGCGACATAGTGGTGTTCGGCGCTCTTCGCGGCGTGGCCTACGCCGGCGCCAACGGCAGCGCCGATGCGAGGGTGATCGCGCTCCGACTCACCCCGACTCAGCTCAGGATAGCCGACAAGATAACGAGGTCGCCCGATGACGAAGTCCAGGCGCCTTCCGGGCCCGAAATGGCGTACTTGCGCGATGGAGCCATAGTCATTGAACCCTGGACAACTCATTTGGGGGCGGTGTTTGGCGTATGAGCGGAACGGTCATAGTAGTAACCTCTGGCAAAGGCGGAGTCGGCAAGACTACGGCGGCGGCTAATATCGGGGCTGCGCTTGCGATGATGGGGCCCAGCGTTGCACTGATCGATGCAGACATCGGACTGCGCAACCTGGATCTGGTGCTGGGCCTGGAAAACAGGATCGTATACGACTTGGTCAACGTGGTGGAAGGCGTGGCCGATGTGCGCAAAGCCCTGATACGCCACAAACACATCAAGAACCTGTCGTTGCTTCCGGCGGCTCAGTCTAGAGACAAGACCGCGGTAACTCCTGAGCAGATGAAAGCGGTCACCGACGACCTAAAATCGTCTTTCGATTTCGTCATACTCGACTGCCCTGCAGGCATCGAGCAAGGGTTCAAGAACGCGATAGCCGGGGCTGAGCGGGCGATCATCGTGACCACTCCGGAGATGTCGGCCGTTCGGGACGCCGATCGGATCATAGGCATGCTCGAGCCGCATGAGATCTACGACCCGTGGCTCATCATCAACAGGATCAGGCCCGACATGGTCAAGCGCCGCGACATGCTCGACGTTGACGATGTCCTCGAGCAACTCAAGGTCGACTTGCTGGGCGTGATTCCCGATGACGAGGCCATAATCGTGGCCACGAACAAGGGCATCCCTGTGGTGATGGATGAGAAGTCCAAGGCCGGGCGCGCTTTCCGCGATGTGGCCGCTCGCATCATGGGGGAGGATGTGCCCATGGCTGCGGCAGCTGAAGAGGAAGATTGGTTCACAAGGATCATCAGATGGTTCGCAAGGGCGAGGGGGTAGGGGCCGTGATGGACTTTCTGCAGCGGCTTTTCGGCAGACTGGAAGGTGGTTCCAGCAGAGATGCTGCGAAGAACAGGCTGAGACTGGTCCTGGTTCAGGACCGCGCTACGCTGTCGCCTGGCCTGATGGAGCAGCTCAAGACGGACCTAATCGAGGTGATAACCAGGTATCTCGACGTAGACGAGTCCAACATGCGTGTGGAGTTCGATAATTCCGACGCATCGGTGGCCATAGTGGCGAGTATTCCAGTGAAGGAGGTTAAGCGCAGCCCGGAAGTGAGCGTCAGGTAGAAGCGACCGGGCGACCGTCCGGCGTACGGCAGGAGGCTGATACATGCTCATCGAGAGGAGGCTCCTGAAGAACCTTGATTTCGCGCTACTGGGAGCCGTTATTTGCGCAATTCTGTTCGGCTGTGCGATGATATACAGCGCCACTAGGTGGAACGTGCGCCTGACGTCCAGCAACCCTTGCTTGTACGTCAAGAAACAGGCAGCGGCGGCGGTGGTGGGCGCGGTGGCTTCCATCGTGGTGCTCGGCATCGACTATCGGTACCTGGCGCGCTTCGCGAACGTGCTGTACGTTGCAGGCATTGTCCTACTCGCGAGCGTATTCGTGCTGGGCACACCGAGCAAAGGGGCCATGAGCTGGATCAGGATAGGCCCAGTTGCGATACAGCCTTCGGAATATGCGAAGATAGCAGTGGTTATAGGCCTCGCTGCCTACTTGGTGCAGCAGGATGATCTGTCGACTCTGAGCAGCTTCATAGTGCCCGCCATATTGGCGCTTGTGCCTATGGGGCTCGTCATAGCCGAGAACGACCTTGGTTCCGCGTTGGTGCTCGCGCCTGTGTTTTTTGCGATGATGTACGCAGCAGGCGCCGATCCGAAATTGCTGGGGCTCATCATTGGTGTGGGCCTGTTCGTGATCGTACCCTTCTCGTACTTTTTCCTGCTCAAAGAGCATCAGCAGATGCGGATACTGGTCTTCTTCAACCCTGGCCTGGACCCGCGCGGGTTTGGCTGGAACGTCACCCAGTCGGTGATAGCCATCGGCTCGGGCGGTTTTGCGGGCAAGGGCTTCGGTCAGAGCACACAGGCTCGTCTCAATTTCCTGCCAGAGCACCATACCGACTTCATCTTCTCGGTGATCGCCGAGGAACTCGGCTTCCTGGGGGCCATAGCCTCCCTGGCACTGCTGTTTTTCATAGTGCGCAGGGGTTACGGCGTGGCCCAATCCGCCCGCGATAGGTTCGGCAGCTTGGTGGCTGTGGGCTTGACGACCATCATGCTTGTGCACATATTCGTGAATGTGGGCATGACCATGAACGTGTCGCCTTGCACTGGCATCCCCCTGCCGTTCTTCAGTGCCGGCGGAAGCTCGCTCATAGCGACCATGCTGGGAGTCGCGCTCCTGCAGAGCATTCACATGAGGAGAAAGAAGATCGTCTTCTAGACGCGCGAGCGTGCCACTATAATCTCATAGGAGTCTTGGAGCTTCACGCTTTGCCATGGGGGAGGCGTCCATGGGGCAGATGCGCGTGCAGATCACCGTAGACCCGCTTGTGGCGGTATTTGCCGTTCTCTACGCCCTCGCCGGCAGCCTGTGGCAGTGGGCCGCGGTGTTTGCGTCCCTCATAGTGCACGAGGTCGCCCATGCCGTGGTCGCGGCGGGCTTCGGACTGAGAGTCGCGGAGGTGAGGATCACCCCCATCGGGGCAGCCGTCCGCATCGACGGCGGAATTGAGCTGCGGGCAGAGGCGGAGGCGGCGGTGGCCATGGCAGGCCCCATGACATCGCTGGTTCTGGCGGGGGCAAGCTATATTCTTCTGACATACGGTAAACCTGATATCGTGAAGACGGAGTTCTTCATAGGCGCCAACGTCGTGCTTGCTCTGCTCAACCTGGTGCCGGCGTACCCGCTGGACGGCGGGAGGGTGCTCCGGGCTTTGCTCGCTGAACGGATGGGCACATCCCGTGCGACCCGCGCCGCGGTGGGCCTGTCAAGGTGGATCGGCGGGCTGGCGATCCTGGCGGGCGCGGTAGGGGCGGCGACCGGAGTCATGAACCCGCTGGCGATGGCCATGGGCGTGCTTATCTGGATTGAGGCTGGGCGCGAGGCGCGGGCGGCGCCCTACGCAACCATGAGATCGATTATGAGGAAATGGGCAGGACTGTCAGGGCAGGGGTTTGTGCCGGCCGCGCTGGTGGCGGCCGTTCCAGAGACGCGGGCGGGTGCGGTTCTGGGTCGCCTGTCGGGGCAGGAGTTTGGGATCGTGTCGGTGGTGGGCCCCAACGGCAGAGAGATTGGCCGTCTTTCCGAAATTGAGCTGATGGACGGGGTCTGCGCCCGTGGCCCCGATGTAGACTTGGGAACACTGGTTAGGAGTGTTAGGAGCATGAGGGGAAGCAAGCATTGATGGTGAATAAGGGCCTGCTCGAAACGGACATACTTCCGAACGTGTCGCAGCCCGCTCGCTATACGGGGCACGAATTGAACGCTCGGGTCGGTGACCACATCGGCGCAGAGGCGACCATGCTTCTGGCCTTTCCTGACGTGTATGAAGTGGGGATGTCGTACATCGGCTTCAAGATCCTGTACGACATCGTAAACAGCAACCAGGCATGGGCGGCTGAGCGTGCCTTCGCGCCGTGGCCCGACATGGAGGCCCAGATGCGCGCGCACGGGGTTCCGCTCTACAGCCTGGAGACGTACACGTCCGCCCGCGACTTTGACCTAATGGGCTTCACCCTCCAGTATGAACTGACATACTCAAACGTCCTGTGTATGCTGGAGCTTGCGGGGATACCGGCGCGTGCCGACGAGAGGGGAGAGGGCGATCCGATTGTGATCGCAGGCGGGCCGTGCGCGTCCAACCCCGAGCCGATGGCGCCCTTCTTCGACCTGGTAGTCGTGGGCGACGGTGAGGAGGCCATCGCCGACATCATGCGCGCGACCGCCCAGGGCAAGCGGGACGGCGCATCCAGGGCGGACATTGTGAGCAGGCTCGCCGAGATTGCCGGCGTCTACTCTCCGAGCCTGGCCAACCGGGTCGAACGGCGGGTCGTGGCCGACCTGGACTCGGCGGAGTACCCCAGAAAGTTTGTGGTGCCGTTTCTGGAGGCAGTCCATGACAGAGTGGCGCTGGAGGTAATGCGGGGGTGCTCCAGGGGATGCCGATTCTGTCAGGCGGGGATGATCTACCGGCCTGTGCGCGAGCGCGGCACGGCCAACCTGTGTGAGCTGGCGGAGGCGCTTGTGCGCAGCAGCGGCTATGAAGAACTGTCGCTGCTTTCGCTCTCCAGCGCCGACTACACACAGGTCAAGGAGCTGATGTCCAAGCTTGCGAGCAAGTACGGTCCCGAAGGGATTGCCGTATCGCTGCCATCGCTGCGCGTGGATTCGTTCTCCATTGCCCTAGCGCGCGATGCGGAGAAGTCGCGCCGCACCGGGCTGACTTTCGCTCCGGAGGCCGGGACGCAGCGTATGCGCGACATCATCAACAAAGGTGTGACCGAGGACGACCTGATGTCGGCGGCGGCGGATGCGTTCGAGTCGGGCTGGGACCAGATCAAGTTGTACTTCATGATCGGTCTGCCTTTTGAGACCTTCGAGGACATCGACGGCATCGCCAGCCTGTCCCGACAGGTGCTTGAACTGGGACGGAAGGTGGCCAAGGCACGTGGCAAGGCCCGGCGCGCGGGCGTGAACGTGAGCGTGTCCTCATTCGTCCCCAAACCACATACTCCGTTCCAATGGTTCGCCCAGAACAGCCGCGAACAGCTTGAGCATAAGCAGCTCTACCTGAAGGAACGCATGCGAGTGCGGGGCCTTTCCGTGTCTTTCCACGATGTGCGGGCGAGCCACCTGGAGGCGGCGTTCGCCAGAGGCGATCGCAGGCTGGCGCCGGTGATCCAGCGAGCCGTGCAGCTAGGCTGCAGGTTCGACGGCTGGTCTGAGCAGTTCAAGCCGGGTCTGTGGCATCAGGCCTTCGCTGATCTGGATCTGGATCCGTCCATGTGGGCCAACGCGGAATACGGGCTTGATGATCCGCTGCCGTGGGACCATATCAACATGGGCGTCTCCCGCGAGTTCCTTGTGCGCGAGGCCCAACGCGCCGCGCGCGGAGTCACCACGCCCGACTGCCGCGAGGCCAGCTGCTCGGGGTGCGGTGCCTGCTCCGGCGATGTCCGCGTCAGGCTGGCCGGGGAGTTTGCCGCAAGTTCCCGGCAAGGAGGCGGACGGGCGTGAGTGCATCTATGCGATTCAGGGTGCGTCTGGGCAAGGGCGATGAGATGAGGTTTGTGTCGCATTTGGGGTACATGCGGGCATTTGAGCGCGCAGTCAGGCGAGCTCGGATTCCTGTAGCCTATTCTCTGGGGTACCACCCTCACCCCAAGATCTCTTTTGCAACTGCTTTGGGTGTGGGCATGACCAGCGAGGCTGAATACCTCGACATAGAGCTGAACCTTGCGGACTCGGGCGAACTGTCGACGCTCGAGGTGTTTGAGTTGCTGCAGGCGGCGACGCCCCAGGGAATGCCGGTGATAGCGGCATGCGCTGCTCACGGCAAGCCGGCTCTGGCTTCCAGCATAGAATGGGCATCCTACCGTGCGAACGTCCAGGCGAGCATCCAGCCTGATCTGGAACGCGCGGCGACAGAGTTGCTTGCGTCAGAGAGCGCAATCGCTGAGATCAACACCAAAAGCGGCCGGCGGCGGGCGGATATCCGGCCGATGGTGCGAAACATATCGTGGCGCTCCGGCGGTGTTTTGGAGTGCACTCTGGCATGCGGAGGACGGGCCCACCTCCGTCCGCAGGACCTTCTCGCCCACCTTGGCTTGATTGGGGCTTGCGTCTACAGGACGGGCCTATATTTCACTGATAGAGAAAGCGGGGACCTCGTGTCTCCGATGAGTGTTGAATGTACAGATTTGGTCATGGCCATGGGTTTCAGACCCGGGGAGTTGACCCGAGGGAGTTGAGTTAGGTGGCCAGAGAGATTGTTGTCAACTCCGAGAACGGCGAAATCAGAGCCGCGATCCTCGAAGATGGCGTGCTGGTCGACTTGTTTATTGAGAGATCGCTTCACCCGAGGTACGCTGGGAACATATACCGTGGGATTGTAGAGAACGTGCTTCCCGGCATGCAGGCGGCCTTCGTCGATGTGGGGTTAGAACGGAACGTGTTTTTGTATGTAGACGATGCCCTTGCGGGGCGTAACGGCCGCGAGGGGCGGGTTGTGCGCGAGGCCGACGGAGAGGAAATATCGGTTCCAAACAGAAAACCGCGTTCGATCAAGGATATTCTCAAGCCCGGACAGGAGATCATTGTCCAGGTGAGCAAGGAACCTATCGGCACCAAGGGCGCTCGGGTAGTCACTGACATCACCCTCCCCGGCAGGTATGTGGTGTTGATGCCGACCGTTGATTACGTGGGGATTTCGCGTAGGATAGACGACGATGTCGAGCGCGACCGACTGAAGAAAATCGCGCAAGCGGCCAAGCCCAAGCGGATGGGGGTTATCGTGCGCACAGTCGCCGAAGGGCTCAGCCAGGAAGAGATCGCGGGCGACATTCAGTTCCTGGTGAAACTGTGGCGCAGAATTCAGGCCAGGGGCAGACGGGCCAAGGCGCCCGCGCTGCTGCATAAGGATTACGATCTCGTATTCCGGCTGGTCCGCGACCAATTCGCAGAGGACGTCGAGCGGTTTGTCGTCGATGACCCCGACGATCTGAAGAAGGTCAATGATCTTGTGAAGATGTTTCCCGAGCCAATGCGCGACAGGGTGCATCTGTACACGGGGCAGGAACCCATCTTCGATTCGTACGCGCTGGAAGAAGAGATCGCCCGGGCGCTGAGGCGGAAGGTGTGGCTGGCCTGCGGCGGCTATCTGGTGATCGACCATACCGAGGCCCTCACGGTGATAGATGTTAACACAGGGAAATACACCGGGTCTACATGCCTTGCCGACACTGTCCTCAAGACCAATCTGGAGGCCGCCTCGGAGGTTGCGCGCCAGATGAGACTTCGCAACATCGGTGGGATAATCATCGCGGATTTCATCGACATGGACGATGAGGACCACCAGAAGCAGGTGGCTCACAGACTCGAGGAAGCGCTGGCGCGCGACAAGACCAAAGCTTCGGTGCTGGGCTTCACTCAGCTGGGCCTGATCGAGATGACTCGCAAGAAAGTCCAGCAGGGCCTGGCCGAGTCGATGATGAAGGTGTGCCCCATGTGCGATGGCAGGGGGAGAATACCTTCCGAGGAGACCTTGGCTTTTCGGGCTATGCGCGCGATCAAGAAGGAAGCCCTGTCAACCTCTCAGCCGGCGATGCTCGTGCTTTTGCACCCGTCGGTGGCGGCCGTGTTGATAGGGTCGGGCGGGTCCAACCTGGCGTCCCTGGAACAGGAGACCGGCAAGTCAATCTACGTCAAGGGCAGTTTCGACCAGCCGGTCGAAGATATTGTGGTGGCCGCCGTGGGCACCAGGGAAGACGTGGAGAAGAAGGCGTTGCCCGTAGTGTCAGGCGATGTCATTGACGTGGTGATAGAGGAACCGCACATGACCAACAGCCGCGACGGCATAGCGCGACTCGAAGGGTATGTGATCGACGTAGAAGGCGCCGGTCGGATGATGGGCACGCGCGTGAAGGCCAAGATCACCAAGGTTTTCAAGACCTACGCCCGCGCGCGGCTCATGTCCGCTGAGAGTGATGGCCCGCAGGAAGAGCAGCCGCAGGAGCCCTCGGCCCCCGCGGTCAAGGCCCAGGAACCTGCGGCCAAAGACCAGGCCCCCGCGGCTAAGGCCCAGGAACCTGCGGCTAAGGCCCAGGAACCTGCGGCTAAGGCCCAGCAGGCTGTCGTCAAGGGCCAAGCTCCTGCAGCGAAGGATCAGGCCCCCGCGGCTAAGGCCCAGCAGGCTGCAGTTAGGCGGCAGACCCCTACCTTGGCCTCGCCCCAGGCAAAGGCCTCCGCTCCGGCCCAACTTCAGCCCCCTACCGAGGCTGAGCCTCAGGTGAAGGCAGAGCCGAAGGAGCCGGCCCGAGCGCAGGAAAAGGCAAAGCCGAAACGGCCCGCTCGGAAACGGGCGAAGGCGCAGCCCAAACCGCCCGATCAGGCAGAGGCCAAGACCCAGGGCAAAACTGAGGCTCAGGTAGAAGGGGAGTCGAAAGAGCCGGCCAGAGCGCAGGAGAAAGCGAAGCCCAAACAGCCTGCTCGCGAATTGGCAAAGGCGCAGACGAAACAGCCTGGCAAAGCGCAGGCCAAGGCTGAGCAGAAAGTAGCGAACGATGGTCAGGGCATGAAGCAGCCCGAAAAACAAGGACCGGCAGCGGCGGAGAAGGACGACCCCGTGGATGAACCGGTGGCGACATCAAGCGCGAGCCGAGGCGGCCGGCGCAACGGTCGCAGGTCAAGGCGGGGTTCCGGCCGATCCCGGGCCAAAGATCAGTCATCCAAGCCATTGACTCAGCCCGTGGCGGGCCAGGTCGATGGTCCGCCGGTCACAGAAGCGGTCGGTGAGGCGATCGCTTCTGTGACCGGCACGACACCCAACGCGACTCCGGGCGCGCCCGAGCCGGCTGCAGCACAGCCTACTCGACGCCGTTCTTCCAGGCGCGGCGGTCGACACGCAAGAGCTGCTCGGGCCCGTAAAGCGGCGGCCGCCGCCGCTGCCGCGACTGCCGCGGAAAATGCATCGACCGAAGAGGATCTCAAGCAGGAGGCCGGGCAGGCAACCGAGCAGGACTAGAGCGCTGCATGGCGATTGACATCGCCAGTGTCCCAGCCTGCGGTTGATGGGCCGCGATGGGATAGCTTAAGAAAGGCTCGTCGCGTTCGCGCTCTCAATTGGCGCGGGTGGCGGCGAGCCTCTTGGTGCCGGCGGCCCGCACGCTCCACCAGCCGCCCTGCAACCCGATTTCGGGCCCCGCCGTGAGTATTATGTAAACCGCCTGAGTC
>DHON01000062.1 GCA_002409965.1 Firmicutes bacterium UBA5389 | reverse complement strand
AACGCATTTGCGGAACTGCTGGGCACTCCGGCTGTCCCAATGGACGCCAGAACGGCGGTGAGGATGATCATCAAGTACTGGGGAGCTCCCAGAGTGATGCCGTAGACCCGGGCGATGAATATGGCGCATACGCCCTGGTAGATGGCGGTGCCGTCCATGTTGATAGTTGCGCCCAGGGGCTGCACGAAGCTGGAGATCTCCTTGGACACGCCCAGGTTATCCTGAGCGCACCGCATCGAGATCGGAAGCGTCGCACTGCTGGAGCAGGAGCTGAAGGCCACAGCCATGGCCTCGAAGAATCCCCTGAAAAACGTGATCGGGTTGATCTTGGCCCAGATGTACACGGCCCCGGAGTATACGATGATCGCGTGCAGAATGTTGGCCAAGTACACCACAAATATCAGTTTGGCCAGCGGCAGGAGCACTGCCGAACCGCTGGTTCCGGTTACCCATGCGATCAGGGCGAACACGCCAATGGGGGCGAAGCCCATCACGATCCCGGTGATCTTGTACATGACCTCCGCTACGCTGTCGAAGAAGGCTAGCGCTGGCTTACCCTTCTCGCCAAGAAGGGATATGCCGATCCCCATGAACAGCGCGAACACGATGAGTTGCAGGATGTTGTCATTAGCTGCCGCCGATATCGGGTTAGTGGGCACCATGTTGAGGAACGTGTCGACGATGTTCGGCATCGGTTTGGGAGTATACGTGCCGACCTCGCCCACGACGTACCCGGCGCTCGGATCGATTACGAGCGCGAGTAGGATTGCGAGAGTGACTGCAATGGCAGTAGTCACCAGGAAATAGGCCAGGGTCTTGCCGCCCACACGGCCAAGCTTCTTGAGATCGCCGATGCTGCTCGCGCCAACCACCAGCGAGCAGAAGACCATCGGCACAATCAGCATCTTGATAAGCCGTATGAACAGGTCTCCTAGCGGTTTGATTGCCGCTATGGACGGCCCCACAATGAGGCCGACTACTGCACCTAGGACGAAGCCGATCAATATCTTAACCCAGAGTTTCATCCAGTACTTGCCCTCCCCACTTGGTTTAGTCACGTCTCCGCTGCGCCCGATCCTAAGGATCGCTGGTCGAGTTCCCGCGCCGGGAACTGGGAAGTGAGCGTGAAACACCCATACAGCAAGTCCACAGAGTCTACTCTCATCTGTTCGCCCGGCCTGTCGACCCAAGTGAATGCTCGTCTCGCTAGGTCAACAGAATCGGCTGTGCCCAGATCACCTCCTACGAGCCTGTCCGTCCGCGCATGGCATCCACAATGGCAGCATATTCAACGAAAGTACCCGAAACTCCTTCTGCGGAGCCCTAGATACGGCAACCAGCCAGATCCACCGGCGAGCACGCAAGATCCACATGGCAACATTGGGCCAGGCAGTGTAGAATTAGCTATCGGGGCAATGCATCAACCGAGGATGGCGGGGGAGCACTGTACGCAGAGATCGCAGTGCAGCAGGAGGAATAATCATGCGCGAGATATACACCGGGAAGACCAAGGACGTGTTTCTGCGAGATGACGGGTACGTCCTGCTTCGCTTCAAGGATACCGTTACGGGGGTAGGAGACACAGTCGACTCAGGCGCCAACGAGGTCATTGGCGAAGTCGCCGGGAAGGGGCGCTCTTCGTTCAACTTGACATTGCGTTTCTTCGAGCTTCTGCATGAAGCCGGAATACCCACGCATTTCGTCAGCATTGGGCCGGATGCGAACACGATCATCGCCAAGCGGGCGCGCTCCTTCAGGCTCGAGGTAATATGCCGCGCGAAAGCGTGGGGCAGCTTCGTGCGTCGTTACGGCAACCACGTTCGTGAAGGCGACCCTCTTCCATCGCTGGTTGAGTTCACGCTGAAAGACGATGAGCGGGGCGACCCCCTGATCACAGAAGATGCCCTGGTCGCTCTGGACATCGTGTCCAGAGAGGCGATCGATTACATGAAAGGCACAGCGCGCCAGGCGACAGCGCTGATTGCAGGGCACCTGAGCCAGCGAGGGCTGGAACTGATCGACATCAAATACGAGTTCGGCGAGGTCGACGGTCGGACCATGATCATCGACGAAGTGTCCGGCGACAGCATGCGCGTTGCGTGCCAGGGGCGGATTCTGCTCCAGACCGAGTTGGCCGAGGCCGTTTTGGGCCGGGCATAGGCGGCTTCGTTGGCACAGCCGCCTCAAAAATCCCAGCGGAGCCGCACGTAAAGGGCCGAATTGGGGGGCGAGGGGCCTAGTGACGTTCCCGAAGGCAGCTCAACGCGGGGGGCACATGCTTATTCCAGCTGGAGCCAGCCCAAGTTCCCACGTTCTTCTGCCCGGCTATCGATTCTGAGGTCGCTGGCTCCAAGATAGGCTAGGAACCGGCGGAAGCAGTCTATCAGGGCCGCGCGCATCTCCTCCGAGGGGCTGACTCCAGGCTCCCACCACCAATTCTGGATGATCACGGTGCCGCTCGCCTTGTCGCGCCCCGGCTCGAACCTGGCCACGAATCGGTCGGCGTACAGAATGGGGAGCACGTAGTAGCCATATTCTCTCTGCGCGGCCGGTTTGTACACCTCCCAGCGGTAGTCGAAACCGAATAGCTCCGCGACAAGCCTCCGATCCCAAAGGAGATTGTCGAGAGGTGCGAGAATAGCAGCGCGCGGGGCTGGGCCTTCATTCCGAAGCGCAGCGTGAAGAACATCCTTGTCGCCTGTTCTCATGTAGAGCGTGGGAGCAATGCACTCTACGTTGATTTCAGAGATCTTTCCCTGCATGAGCAGCCGTTCCAGTGACTCCCTTCGCTCCTTGGATCGCACACCCGGTATGCCGAGCCAGGCATCGCCTGATCTCTCCCACAGCAGGCCGATTCCTCCAATGCGCCGCAGCACACGCCAGTCGCGATACTCCTTTTCGCTCGCATTCGGATCGGGCGCCGAGAGGAGATCCTGCGGGAGATGGCAGCTGGCGAAGTCGTACACCCTGCGCGTGTGCACCTTGTGATGGATTATCAACTCCCCGCAGAAGTACATGCTCTCGAGCGCAGCCCGAGACAGGCGCGCAGGGCCCCACGGCCAGCGTACCCGCTCATTATAGTCGAGATCAGTTGAAGACAGGGGGCCGCGTTCCGTGATATCCTTGCGAACCTTAGGCAGGATCGATTTGATCGCTTCGGCGCCGGCGGCGAGATCGCGCACGGCAGACTCCCGGTCGCGGCGGAAGCAAGGCCAATCGAACACGGAGTAGATCGCCATCATCTTGTCGTAACCATCCAGGAGCTGCCGCTCATCATACAGCAACTCCTGCAGCATTGCTGGGCGGAAACCCGAGACACGCGATTGCAGCACCAACTCCGGGTTGCGGCCCACGATATCCAACGGATCGAACTGAATGCAGCCGACGCGCCTGATGTGCTGAAGAGCACCGCATTTGCCTGCCAGGCCGTACGGAGGCCGCAGCCCCTGATGGGCGAGGACGAACTGGCGGGCCTGGCCCTTTGTGAGAGTCGGTCTTCCCATTTGCATCTGCACTTGCCTTTCCTGCAACAGTCCCGGATGCCGTGGGCAGCCCAATCGATGGCAGCTTCTCCCCAAGATTGTATCAAGAACGCCTGTTCGGGTCAACCCGAACGCGCAGTCAGCTCATGACCTCGTCAAAGTCGTCCTTTGC
>DHON01000097.1 GCA_002409965.1 Firmicutes bacterium UBA5389 | reverse complement strand
GTTGCCTTGACCCTCGGTGAATCTGCATCAACGAATCCGGAGCTCACAAGCCCATTTTCGGCCGGCTTCTTCGGCATGTTCCCCCGATGTGGGCAGGGCCAACACGACGGAGCAGTCCGGGTGCCTCTGAAGGTTCTAGGCGCTCCGATGTCGAAACGATGCAGGGCAATGCGTGTGGGAGAAGGAGGCAGGCAGATGCTTACTGACATCACTGCATGCGGCATCGCCGCAGGAGCGTTCGCAGCGCTTGGAGTACTGCTTGTTAACGGGAAGTGTCTGACCCTCATAACAGCCTACTTTGCCGCTACGCCCAAGCAAAGAGAAGCGTATGACAAAGTAGCGTTGGGGAGATTCGCAGGTGGGCTGATGTTCTTCTTCGCTGGGTGTATGTTGCTGCTCATGGTAGGAATCGTGCTTGATATCAGGTGGATCAGCACGGCAGTCACTGTGCTTGCGACTGGCGGAGGTCTTTCGGCAGCTATCTATGCGAATACTGGCAACAGATTCAGGAGGCAGTAGCAGTTCAGTCAGGCGACTGCGGGATACGTGGGCATCGTTGACCAGCCTTCTGACGGACGACTCATGAGAACTGCGCGCAAGTCGCGGTCGATGCCGCGTGCGGTCCCACTCTCAGGCTCAACCGTCCGTGGAATGAAGCCATCGGCCAGATAGAGGCAATAACCGACGACGAGGCGTTTGATTGAATCGCCGCGCATACTCGTCTCAATGCAGTACGGGCAGTGCCGTTTGCCGACAAGAACGATCCAGGCAGTTACGTAGTGGCAAGGTGGTCTCAGTACCGAAGGGAGCGGCGTGCTTCTCAGGGGAGCACGCCGCTGTGTGAGTCTGCAACAGTCTGCGTCAGTCTACCCCTAGGCTACCTTGCGCCGCGCGCCGGTAGATCCTACTTGGCGGCAGGGCTCACGGTCAGCTGATAGGGATCGTGCATGTTGAAATGACCTTTTGACCAGGGCTGCACAACCACGTAATACCTGGCCATCGGCACAAGCTGCAAGGTGAGGTCCATGAGCGTCCCCTTGGAGCCTAAGTCTTGGTTGGTTATCTCTTTCCCGATGGAATCCACCACTCTCAGCCTGAAGTCGGCCGGCTGTGTGCACGTGATCCGCACCTTGCCAAGAAGCGGCGTGTCAAAGTACCACCAGTCCTGATCGGTGTCGGTGGGTATGACTCCGGTCACCGGTTGCCCGAGCTGAAGGCCCCTGGCTTGGCTCGCCGAGTCGTTGGGCTCTGCGGAATCGTGCAGCGCCGGCTTGACCTGGATTTTCATGTTGTACGGAGTGTGCATGTTGTAAGCGCTTGAGCCGTAGCCTCGCATCAGCACGTAGTAGACGCCGGGCTCGAACACATAGTGGGCTGCCGCCATGGGCGTTCCCACGTTTCCGAAGTCGTCTCCCGCTAAGGCTGTCGCGCCGTCCGGGTGGAGTATGCCCATCCAGTAGTCAGCCGGTTGGTCGGATTCCACGACTATCTGCGATGGACCGGTGATGTTTACCTTGTAGTAGTCTTTGTCGACCGGACGGGATATGAACGCGGAGAACGGCTGCCCGAGGGGCGGCACGGAGGCCTGCTCCGGCGCATCGTTGGGTTCAAACCTGTCGGGTCCTCCGGGTGTGACGGTTATGGTCATGGTGTACGGATTGTGCATATCATGGTAGTTGGTGCTGTACCCGCGCATCACCACGTAGTAGGTGCCCGATTCGTACACATCGCCTTCAAGGAACATGTCTTGTCCAGGAGTGCCTAAGTCGCCTCCGTACAGCTGTTGCGCTCCGGAGCTGTCTACAATGGAGAGATGGTAGTCTGCCGGCTGGGTAGACTTTACCTTGATGGTGGATGGCCATGATACGTCTATCCGATAGAAGTCGACATCTCCCGGCCGGTAGATGAAGGAATCGAACTGCCTGCCCGACACAACGGTCGATGCCTGTTGGATACTGTCGTTGGGCTCAAAGGCATCGCGAGCCTCGCGGAACTCCGCCCTCAGAGTGTACGGGGTGTCGGACTTGTGTGAGCTTGAGTATCCGCGCACAAGCACGTAGTAGTTGCCCGGTTCGAATACGTTGGTATCAAGAACCATCGTCTTCCCGGGAGTGCCCAGATCGCCTCCGGCAATCTGTGTCCCCGCCTCGTTCAATATCGCCATGTAGAAGTCGGCGGGTTGCGTACACGTCACGTGGAAGGTGCCGTGGGTGGGCACGGTGACCCTGTACACATCGACATCGCCGTTTGTCGATATGGCCCCTGTGACATCTGTACCCACGGCTATCAGTTTTGCGCTGGCGATATCGTTGTTGGGCTCGCGCTCTGCCCGCAGATATTCAGGCTGAGGCGTCGGCGGAAGCGTTGTGGTCGGCGGCAGCGCTGGAGTCGCTGAGACCGCCGATGGTTTCGTCAGGACGGCGCTCCAGGGCAGACTCTTTCCGCCGGTGATAAAGCAGTCGAAAGCGCCTTGTATTGTCAGGATGCCCGTTGCATCCTGGATTATCTTGCCTGTATAGATCTGTTTACTGTTCCCGATGATCCGTTCGAAGCTAACTGTGCCCTCCGGCTGTACCCTGCCGCTCGCCAGAGTGTCGCCGAGGACCGTTCCTGAGAACGTTGTTCCACTCTGCGTGATCATAAGCTCGCCGATGAACCGATTGGCGTTGATGCTCCACGTCCCGGAGAGCTCAAATCGAGGAGCGGGCACTGCTGCCGGGGGAGTTGACGACACCGGTGGCTGCGTTGCGGTGGACGGTTCTGTCCCCGCAGGAGGGTGTGTTGCCTGTCCAGGCGGAATGCCGCTTGTCGGCGTCTTGCTTGGATTGATCTCTATTGCGGCGATTTCCGTTCGCGAATAGGCCATCAGGGATCCATCGGCCATTTGGAATACGAAGTGATCTACGCCGTTGAAGGTGAAGAAACCCACTAGCTGAGCATCGTGTGTAGTTCCGTTGACGAGTGTTACAGATGAGCCAAGAACGCCGGCCGACAGGGCGAGCAAACAAACCGCTGCTAACGGCAGAGTTAGGCGCATGCGTCGGGGCCTTGACATGGACATCACCGTCCTTTCCGCTTTGGTGCCATTTGCAGTGAGAATTCTCGCAGAGTTGGATATGTTCCTGCGATCCAAGCTATCCTGCAACAGATAATGTACTCTGCCCCTTGACTCGCCTGCGGACGTCGTGGCTATCGCCGGCGTCCGATGTAGAGGAGGTGTTCTGCGCTGCCGTGAATACTGGGATCTAATGCGCATCTATAGTTCAGGTCCGCCCATGCGTCCCACAATCATGCTCACGATTCCCTCTTGAGAAAGCAGTGCCTGAGTTTGGAATCCGACCGTCTCCATCATCGGAGCTATCCCATTAGGGTGTGCAGTGTAGAAGTCGGTGAACGCAGAACCGAGGTGCAGAATCAGCGTATGGGGAGTTCCGCGTCCAGCGCGCGCTGATACGCATCGCGAGTGCGCTCGTTGAAGCACACGAATATCACTTCATCTATAGACGGATCGGCCTCAAGGTGTCGCGTCACGGTTCTCATGGCGATTTGCGAGGCCTGCTCCAGGGGATAGCGATACGCTCCGGTGCTAATCGACGGAAATGCCAAAGTGCGAACACCGTGTTTTGCTGCGAGTATCAGCGAGCTCCTGTAGCAGCCGGCCAGAAGGTCCGCTTCGCCCGCGCCGCCGCCCTGCCAGATCGGGCCGACTGTATGTATGACATTCTTCGCGGGCAGCTGGTATCCTCTGGTGATGACGGCATCGCCGGTGTTGCAGCCTCCAATCGCCCTGCACTCGGCGAGTAGCTCAGGGCCGGCCGCTCGATGTATTGCGCCGTCCACACCGCCTCCGCCGAGCAGTGTGGTGTTGGCGGCATTGACTATGGCGTCGACGTGCTGCTCTGTGATGTCTCCGCGGACAACGGACACTCGGTCGCAACTACGCGGCGGTTGCGACTGCGGTTGCGACTGCGGCTGCGACTGCGGCCCGATGGGGCCCTTTCCAGAGTTCGTGCTCATTCCGTTCGCATCTCCTTTCTACCTGCGTTAGGATTCATCATGGCCGGGCGCGAATCCTCCCAGGCCGCACCGGTTGGGGTCCGCCGGGATGAGGAATCTGGCGCTCAAGCAATGCGGCAAACGCGACCAATGCGATGGCGGATGTTCGGGATGAAGGACCCCTCCGTGCCTGGCCCGCAGATGTATGAGGCCCCGGCAGAAGGAAACCGGAGACTATGTATGGAATACAGAATGCGAAGAGAGCCCAGGGGAGTGTCTGCAAATGGCGGTTCCGGAACCGCGGAGGAGCGATGTGTCCACATCGGGGCAGGGGAGCGACAGTGGCGGACCAGCCTCACACGTGCTGGGCCGCGCCGTTGCCGCCATCGGCGGTCGGCGGCTTCTAGCTGTAGCTCTCCTCGTCTTGGCAGTTATCTTGGGCCTGACGGCGCTGCGACACACACACGCCCGAGATGAAGCGGAAAGGGACTACTGCGATGTGGTGATCGACCAGGCAGTTGCCGATCTGGCGGCTTTTCTCAAAGACTATGAAGACGCGACCTTTCAATTCGTGGCCAATCAAGACCTCAATCGATTGCTACTCGACTGCGTCTCGTCTGCAGACCCTTATGAAATCGCCCCATACAACCAGGCCTTCTCAAACTTCCTGGAAGGATACACGTTCAGCCGTCGCGGCGTGTATGACGCGGTGTTTCTGGACGAATCCAACAGGAACCGCAAGGCGCTGACGATGCGCGAATCGCTCCCGGCTTCGTATATCAAGGCGCTCCGCAACTCCGATGCTTATCAAGACATACTGAGAGCCGATGGCAAGGCCGTGTGGGCGTTCGAGGAGAACTGCGCCCACACGGGAATGGACTGCGTCATTGTGGGTAGGAGGATCAAGGACCTATTCGGAGGGAAACCGCTGGGTGTGGTGGCCGTGATGATATGCGCCGATGAACTGGTCCGTGTGGTCAACGACTACTTGTATGATCATTTTTACTTCTCTGTGGGTACCGTCAAGACCAACTACACAGTGGTAGCAGATAGCAAGGGGAACATCATCTCCGGGCCGTCTTTGGTAGAAGGGCTTTCTCTTCGGCAACTCTACTCAAATTCCATCGCGCGCCGCGCGGAGGGTAGCTTCACCAACGCCATACGCGGCGAGGATGTACTGGTTGTGTTCAGGCCTGTTTCGGGCGCGGATTGGAGAGTGTTTGTGCCCGTATCGCTGGCGGGCCTGTATGGGGAGGAGCCGGGCGGCGCTCGGGCGGGGGTGTCCATTCCCATGGCGGGCGGGCTAGTCGCCGGCGCCCTGGCGGCGACTGCAGTCTTTCTTTTCGCGTGGCCGATGCACGAGAGCTTATCGTCTGTGCGCATCGCGCGAGCACACCCCGACTACTTGCGCTCCAGCCAGGTGAGCGGCGCGTCTCTGGCGGCTGACGGGCCTCAGCCATCGACTGCCGATCCCGAGTGGCTCGGCCAGCTGACCGATAAGGAGATACAGGTCCTGATCCTTATGTCACAGGGCTACTCCAACCGCGAGATCGCGCAGAAGACATACATAGCCGAACAGACGGTCAAGAACTATGTGAGCTCTGTATACAGCAAGCTTTGCGTGCGTGACAGGGTGCAGGCGTCCCTGCTGGCAGTGGAGGCAGGCCTGAACCTTCGCGACTATCGCGACCTCGACTGACGAGCGGGCTGCTACCTGGTGCTACCTGCCCGTCATGATCGCCGCGAACCTGTCGATTATCTCCTCTTTCTCCGACCTCAGCCTGATGTAGTCGAGCGACATCGCTCTCTTCACGGCCTCCTCGGCGGGTATCAAGCCCATCCCCCGGGCGACAGGCACGTCCCTGCGACTTGGAAGTGTATAGCCTTCCGCTACAATGGCCTGACCTTCTCTCGACAGAAGAAAGTCCACGAAAGCTCTGGCGGCTTTGGGATTGGGCGTGCCTTTCAGAATCGCGACAGGGCTTGGGATCACCATTATCTTGTCGAGATACACAAAGCCGAGGGGCGCTCCGTCTAGGATCTTGTTTATGGCTATGTAGTCCACCGCCAAGCAGGCTGCTAGATCGCCTACGGCTGTGTCGTCCACCACTTGCGTCGCGCCCTGTCCCATCTTGGCTCCGTTGGCTCTCAACTTCCGGATGTAGTCCCATCCCAGGTTCTTCACGATCATAGATACGCTCAACATAGAGGTTCCGGAAATCGCCGGATCGGCGATCCCGAAAGCGTCTCGGTATTCCGGCCTGAGCAGGTCCTCCCAGGTTCTTGGAGGATTGTTTATCCGAGTGATATCGTAGCAGATGCCGATGGTGCTGAGGCGAGCGGCAGTGAAGTAGCCGTCAGGGTCAGACACCGGGCTGATCACCGCGGACGCTTCAGGCGAGACATACCTTTCGAGCAGGCCTTCCCCCTTGAGCTGATAGAAGTCTGGCACCTCGCTTGTCCACAGCACATCGGCCATTACCCTTCCGGCGTGGCGTTCGATGGCGAGCTTCGCCATTATCTTGCCGGCGCCGGCTGAGTAGTAGTCGAGCTGAATCTCTGGGTACTTGCGCATGAAAGTCTTTTTGATCTGGCTGATGATCACATCCTTGGTGGATGTGTACACCATCAGCCCAGGCCTTGGCGCTGCGTTCACAGACGACGCCATCCCAACCGCCAACAGCGACAGCATAAGTAGCGCTGTCGTGACTGCTGGCCGCCTTCTCATCCATATCTCCTCCTTCGCGAGCGGGTTTCGCGGCTGATCGTGACGCCCGCCACAGTAATATACAACAACTTCTGCCGGTATCCTCTTCCACAAGCCATGCAGCCTTCGACCAACGTGGTTCGTAGCGTCACAGTACCGTGGTACTATGACGCATCTACCAGCGAATAGAGTACCGCGGTACGGTGACTTAGCTGAGTGGCCCCTTTACTCTGGACTCAGGCGGCCAAGATCCCAACTAAGGTGAAAGGGTGATACTTATGAAGAGAGCGCTACTCGTTCTGTGCGTGCTCAGTGTTCTGTTGGCATCGGCCATCACCGTGGGGGCTCCGAAGATGAAAGTCATGCTGTACTCGTCCATGAAGGACTCTCAGCTCTCGGCGCTGCAGAAGGCGTTCGCCAAGAAATACCCGGACATTGTATTCGACTACTACACAGCCGGGACGGGCAAGGTGTTGACCAAGCTCGCCGCGGAGCAGCAAGCTGGCGGAATCGCAGCCGACATGATCTGGGTGGGCGAACCCACGAACTATGTGGAATTCAAACAGCAGGGCTTGCTTGAGAAGTATGTTTCGCCTGAAGCCAAGACCATCAACGCAATCTATAAGGACAAAGACGGCTACTACTGCGGAGCCAGAATCGTCGGGCTGGGCATCGCCTACAACACCAACAACATCAAAGGCAACGATATCCCGAAAGACTGGAACGACCTGTTGAACCCCAAGTTCAAGGGTCTGCTTGGAATGACAGATCCGTCTTTCTCCGGAACGACGCTCTACACCGTTGCGGCTTTCGTGCAGAACCCGAAATACGGTTACGACTTCCTGAAGGCGCTTAAGGCCAACGACATCAAGTTGGTGCAGGGTTCAAGCGACTCAGTGACCAAAGTCGGCTCTGGCGAATGGGACATGAGCATCGCCGTGGACTACATCGCCAAGGATCAGATGAAGCAGGGTTCCCCGGTTGGGTTTGTGTATCCCGCGGGCGGCGCGTCAGTGGTTCCCAGCCCCATAGCCATAGTGAAGGGTACCAAGAACCTTGAAGCCGCGAAGATCCTCTATGACTTCATCCTGTCGCTGGAAGGGCAGAAAGTCCTGGTAGAGGCCAACACCATCCCCATCCGGACCGAGATTAAGCTGGCCGACGTCGACCTTCCCAAGCTTCTTGGCACCGCTCTGCCTGTTGACGACTACAGGTTGGTTGCGGAGAAGGATGACATGCTGAACAAGTTCATCGAGATCATGAGGAAGAAGTAGCGCCCTATGGCTGAAGTCAGGCTGGACCGAATAACAGTTCAATATGGCAAGAAGACTGCGATCGAGGACTTCTCGCTTCACGTGCGGGATGGGGAGTGCCTTACGCTGCTCGGCCCGTCTCCGTGCGGCAAGACCACCGTGCTTAGGGCCATCGCCGGCCTTACGAAGCTGTGCAGCGGCGAGGTGACCATCGGTAGTCGCGTAGTCGCCAGCCGGGACAGGAAGATATTCATCCCTCCGGAAAAGCGAAACGTTGGTGTGGTGTTTCAGGACTACGCAGTGTGGCCCCACATGACGGTTGAGGCGAATGTGCTGTATCCTCTGAAAAAGCGCAATGTGCCCAGGAAAGAAGCCAAGGAGCAGGTAAACGATGTCTTGAGGCAGGTAAGAATGGCAGACTACGCTGCGAGGCTGCCGTTCCAGCTCTCCGGCGGCCAGCAGCAGCGAGTGGCGCTAGCCAGGGCGCTGGTGGCATCGCAGGATGTGGTGATTCTTGACGAACCTCTAACCAACCTCGACGCCAATCTCCGCGAGGAGATGCGGTTCGAGATCAAGCGACTGCAGAATGAGACAGGCATCACCGTCATCTACGTCACGCATGATCAGGACATCGCCCTGGTCATATCCGACCGTATCGCTGTCATGGACAAGACCGGGTCCATAAGGCAGTTGGGCGCGCCCGAGGAGCTGTGCGGGAATCCGGCGGACAGCTTCGTGTATCGGTTTCTCGGCCTGTCTAACTTCATCCCGGTGGAGATCGTCGACGGCGAAATGTGGGTGAGAGACATCGCGGGCGCTGGCGGCGGCGCCGATACCGAGCCTACCTCATTCCCGTATCCCGTTCCCGCCGGTATGCACAACAGGCAGTTCTACGCCGCCTGCCGCCCAATGGACATCGCGATGTCGAGGGACGGCGCTGATGGAGGCGCGGCGACCTGCGGGACCTGCGGGACCTGCTGGACCCACGGGACCTGCGGGACCCACGGGACCCATGGTCCAGGAGAGACTCGGGAGTCCCTTCGGGGTAGGGTAGCGCGAGTGATCTACCTTGGCAACATCTACGAATACCGTGTCCGGGTAGGCGGCATCGAGATCAGAGTGCAACAGGATTCCCACGAGGCTTTCAAGGGCAGTACGTTCTGCGAGGGGGATGTGTGTGCCCTGAGCATCAAGGACATCCGCTACTACGAAGATGTGGAGGAGGTGTCATAGTGAGAGCTGGTCAGTCTCTTCGGGGCAGCGAGCTCAGGAGAATGGAAGGCTCAAGGTTCAACACCGGCCAGCTGCTGCTTGTCATCTCCACCATCATACTGGTCATCACTGTGGTCTTGCCTGTGGCGATGATCGTGTACAACGTCTTCTTCTACAACTGGTCGTTCGACTGGAGTCTATTTGCGTCTATGCTAACCGATCCCGACAACCTGGCGGCAATGTGGAACACAGTCAAGATCTCGTTCTTCGTGACCACCTTGGGCACTGTTGTTGGGCTCTTCTTCGCGTGGCTCATCGGTCGCAGCGACATTCCACTCAAGGGGCTCATGAAGTCGCTCTTTGTGATCCCCTACATGTTCCCGCCCTTCATCGGCGCGATGGCCTGGGGATTGCTGCTGGCGCCGCGCGCGGGCTACATAAACAAGATGTTCATGGCGTTAACGGGCGGGCGCACTCCGCTGTTCAACATCAACACATTGGCGGGCATCGTCTTCGTGGAGCTGTGCTACTACTTCCCGTTCGTGTTCATCCAGGTATCCGGGGCGCTGGAGAGAATGGACCCGACGCTGGAGGAGTCGGCCAGAATCGCCGGTGCCAACCAGCTGACGGTGATACGCAGGATCACCATGCCTTTGGTGGTTCCGGCGATCGCTGCAGGCGCCATGCTGATCCTGATTTCGTCGCTGTCGCACTTCGGAGTCCCCGCGATCTTGGGTTTCTCCAACGGCATCTTCACTCTGCCGACCAAGATCTATGAGTTGATCTACCGGGCCTCGGGAAGCTTCGAGGGGATCAGGCAGGGAGCGTCTCTCTCGATTCTGTTGGTGGCCGTAGTCGTGCTGGCGCTGGCATTGCAGCGCCGGGTGCTGCGAACCGGCCGTTACGACATAATCAGGGGCAAGAGCATGAGGCCTATGCTGATCAAGCTGCGCGGCTGGAAGGCGCCGCTGCTTGCGGTCTGCTTCGTGTTCCTGATCGTCACGGTGATCCTGCCGCTCTTCACCATCTTCGGCGTCGGTTTTCTGAAGGCGTATGGTGTGCCCATGAAGCTCGCCAACATGACCCTGAACAACTTCAAGTATGTGCTCTTCGAGTCGAGAATGGCGCGCGACGCCATAAGGAACAGCTTCTTCCTGTCAATAACGTCGGCAGTCATCACGATGCTGGTAGGAACCATGATCGCATATGTCATCGTCAAAATACAGCCCAGGGGTAAAGGGGTTCTTGAGGTCCTCGGCATACTGCCATACTCCATACCAGGGATTGTGCTGGCAGTGGGCGTCATCTTGACGTGGAGCGGGGCGTTCTACCTGAACCTGTACAACACCATCTGGATCATCCTGATCGCGTACATCGCACGCTACATGGCGTTTTCCATGAAGTCCGCCTCTGCCTCGCTGGAGCAGGTGCACGATTCGCTGGAAGAGGCATCGCGCACCTGCGGCGCCAGTCACTTCGAGTCGCTACTCGATGTGACACTGCCCCTGATCCGGCCGGGAATGGTCGCAGGCTTCTTCCTCATATTCCTGCCGGCCATGAGGGAACTCACGACCTCGCTGCTGCTCTACGGGCCTTTCACGCGAACTATGGGGGTGGCCATCTACTCCATCAATGAAGAGGGATATACGGTCCAGGCATGCGCCTTAGCTGGAGTGGCCATCATCATCATTGTCATCGGCGAGCTGATCTTGAGGTTCGTTACCCGTGAAAGGAGGGGGCAGTGATGGACCAGGTTGTACTGAAGAACGTCACCAAGTCCTTCGTGACGAAGGCTTTCGGGAAAGTGACTGCAGTCGACGACGTCAGCCTGAACATCAGGGAGGGTGAGTGTTTCTCCTTCCTTGGGCCCTCCGGATGCGGCAAGACCACGACCTTGAGGATGATCGCGGGGTTTGAGGATCTGTCGGGAGGCGAGATATGGCTGGGCGACAGGCCTGTGTCGATCAAGGCGAAGAACTTCTACGTGCCTCCTGAGAAGAGACAGCTCGGCATGGTGTTCCAGGCCTTTGCCGTGTGGCCGCACCTGAACGTGTTCGAGAACGTGGCCTTTCCTCTTCGCATCCAACGGATGAGCAATGCGGAAATATCAGACCAAGTCAAGCAGGCACTGAAACATACCAGCCTGTCGGGCCTGGAGGAGAAATACCCCTCGGAGTTGTCAGGCGGTCAGCAGCAGCGGATCGCTCTGGCCAGGGCCATCGTTGCCAGCGCCAAGGTCCTGCTGCTGGATGAACCGCTGTCCAACCTGGATCCCAAACTCCGCGAGATCATGCGTTTTGAGATAAAGGACCTGCAGAAGAAGCTGGGCCTCACCATCGTATACGTCACGCATGACCAAGCAGAGGCCATGGCGCTGTCCGACAGGATGCTCGTCATGGACATGGGCGTTGTGCAACAGGTCGATACCCCGACGAATATATACAACAACCCGGCCAACAGGTTCGTCTTCAGCTTCCTCGGGCTATCGAACTTCGTGCCGGCGGCATTGCACGACGGGCTGGTTTGGCCGGCGGGTTCAGCGAGCAGCAACCTGGAGTGCGAAATCCCGCGGGATTGGGACGACGACAGGGCCGTGCTTGCCACCCGTCCCAATGAGATTCAGCTCACTCCGGAAGGCGGCTATCGTACGCGAATAAAGAACCGCGTCTTCCTCGGTGACTATGTCGAGTACCGCATGGATATCGGTGACACCGAAATCAGAGTTCAAACCCATGAACACAGGGATTTCAAGGTTGGAGACCTGTGCGGAGTCCGACTAGGCAAGGTGAAGTGGTACCCTGCCGAAGAGGAAATCTCGGACGACGAAAGGGAGCGGCGGAAGGTAATCTAGGGAAGGTTCTCTAGGGAAGGCAACCTGGGGCGCGTCGCCGGATGGTAGTTCAGACTTAGGGTGTACGATGAGGACCCGCGATCTGCAGATCGAAGCAGCGCGGGTCCTTCCTTACGGAGCTCATTCACGCAGCAAGCTCAGAGACGTAGTTCTCGCGAAGGCTCCAGGCGATGGGCTTTATCCCGTAGCTTGTCAAGGCGCCAAGGAGATCCGAAGGGACTGGTCTATCGGTGTCGTTGAGCGCCGCATACAGCACCGACTTGTCGGAACGTACCGCTCGCGTATCGTTCCACGCAAATAGCAGGCTGGCGGTGCTTTCCCGAGTGGGCCTGTTTATGGCGCTTACCAGTCGCTCCGGAGCCGTTCTCGAGGCTGGGATTACGAAGTCGAACTTGTTGATGAAACCGCTGCGCCCCATAAATTGGACATTCGGGGTGAAACGGATCGCGTGCGCTTCAAGGAACGCCTCTACGTCCTCCAGAAACAGCGATGCAACGGTACTCCTTGAAGTCATGAACATGTCATCTACGGATCTCATCGCCTGCAGTAGGCGATGCTTCTTGTACGGAAACTCGTCGATGGTCGATTCCACTGCTAGCACATCGCCGTTCTGCTGAACGCCGAAACCATTCACAATGCTGGCCAAGATCTTTTTGCGTTTCGGCGTCTGAATGTCGCAACCTGACATTGAAAGTCCCTGAATGACGTGACCGTCATCACTCAGCCGCAGCAGGTCACCACGGCGCTCAACGTAGATCTGAAGACGATCATTGTTGTGATCCAAGAAGGGAGTTGTTATCTCGACTGTTCCGCTGATGTCCTTGGCTATGGTCCTGTGCTTCAGCCAGGCTGAATAGGATTCGACCAGATGCTCCGAGTCGATCATATCTGTAATCCTCCCTGGATCGATGGAATATCTACAAGATTACAGTACTCCAAGAAGCCATACAAGATGTCCGGGAGCAAATGGCCGTATCTCAGGATCTTTGTCGGGACAGGATACGCCCACCTCGCCGCGAAGCCTTCACGGTACACGTGCAAGTGAGGGCCGACGATCTCTTGACCATCGGGATTATCGTGTGGAGGACCGTCCATGTCTAGTCGAAGAAGCACTTCCGACACGTGCGCGCGCTCCTGACACGTTCGATTGGTCACCCTTACACCGCTGACGCGAACATCGAACAGGAAATCCGAACGTCCGTCCACGGACTTAGCAGGGTAACACTTCCTTTGGCCGCGCGATGGAAGCTCGATCAGTCCCCGTTCGAGCATGCGCTTGGGAACAGCTATCAGTGCATCCGCCTCAGACTGAGTAAGCACGCGCCTACCTCCTTGAAACGTGACGTACCGTACTATATAGACCATTCGTCACTCGCCAGGTAATTCCTCGTCGCTCCACTGGATCTGCCCCCCAACGAGAGGTCACGTGACCACAACATTGGGTAGGAATGTAGAACGATGTACGCAAGGGGCGTCTGTCTGAGAAGCAAGCGAGCGCCTGGAGGCGGTCTGGCAAACGGCGTGGGGTGAGGACCCGCGCTGGGCCTAGAGAATCAAGTGTTGGGATGATTTCGACTCGCGGAGGTGGTTTTCGGGTGACCAGTCTACTGTGGCTCGTCGTGTACCTAGCGGTGCTCGCGCCTCTGCTCACCCTCGTCCACGAGCTAAGTAGTTCTCAATTGGTCTTTGCGCGATACGCCAGCTTGCGTTATAATCCCTGCTAGACGCCTGTT
>DHON01000095.1:93817-93938 GCA_002409965.1 Firmicutes bacterium UBA5389 | reverse complement strand
CGTCTCGGCGGTGCCTCGGTCCAGATTGGCAGCGGCGTCGTAGAGAGCGCATGCAAGAACGTAGTGCAGATGCGGCAAAAGGGACCGGGAATGCGCTGGAGCGCCGGAGGATCTCAGAAGG